>NZ_JAQMUE010000112.1 GCF_028330985.1 Roseofilum reptotaenium CS-1145
AAAACATGGTGGTAAGATTACCTGTACGTCTCAATTGGGCAAAGGCACTCAGTTGGAGATCTCCATACCCATTGGGAACTAACCCGTTGATTCTAGAGTGTATACCATAGCCCAAAGATGAGATCGCGATCGCAGCTCAGTGGCGATCGCTCCACTAACTTGAGATGAATATAATGGATCTCAGTACAGGACAAAAAAGTTGAAAAGGATGCAGGGAGAGAGTTTGATGGAAGTTAACACAACACCAATCAAACCCTCATGCAATACAGTAACTTGATTCGAGAGCAATTACGACCCCATCTGGGCTGGCATGGAGCGAGACTATCTTTCATCGCCTTGTTCATCATCGCTGTGTTCCGAACCAAAACCGTGAACCTAGCTGAACTGGCGAGTTTCTGGGAAGGAAGAAGTGCTCAAGCGTCGAACCATAAACGAATACAGCGATTTTTCCGGTCTTTTGAAATCGAGATAGATAAGTTCACCCAGATGGTCATGAGCATGGACAGAACTAACGGGTCATTGGGCAAGACTCACTTCAATATCCTGATGCGGAAAGCTCTTTCTTGCCATAATGCCCAGAGTATTGAACTCTGAGGCAAGCCATGAATCGAATAGAAGAACGGACTGTAGATATCCTCGTTGTTGGTGGGGGAACAGGGGGCACTTGCGCCGCCATTCAAGCTGCTCGGCGGGGCGCTCAAACCCTTCTAGTTAGTGAATTTCCCTGGTTAGGGGGTATGTTAACCGCAGCCGGAGTATCTGCACCGGATGGTAGCGAATTGGCAGCCTTTCAAACAGGAATGTGGGGGGCATTGGTGCGGGAATTAACTCAGAAACAACCGGGAGGATTAGACCATAATTGGGTGAGTTTATTTGGCTTTAATCCCCAGATAGGGGCACAAATTTTCCAGGACTGGGTGGATGCACTGCCTAACCTAGACTGGATTTGGGGACAAACGCCGTTAGAAGTGTATCGAAATGGCAACTGCGTTACCGGTGTTCGGTTTCAAAGCTTGCGGGTAAATGCCACTCTTACGCTAGATGGAACTGAACTGGGCGATTTACTCGCCTTAGCCGATATTCCCCATCGTTGGGGTTGGGAACTGCAAGCTGAATGGGGAGAACCGAGCGCTCCTCAAGAAGCTAACGAACTGACGCAACGCTATCCGGTACAAACTCCCACTTGGGTGATTCACCTACAAGATTATGGAGAAGGAGTCAGTGCCCCAGATATTCCCGGTTCTGTCACAGAATCAGTGTTTGCGGGAGCATGGGAAAATCATGGGGTAGAGAAATTCTTAAGTTATGGCCGTTTACCGAATGGCACGATGATGATTAATTGGCCGATTCAGGGAAATGATTATGGCATCAATCTAAATCGCCTGATTGAATCCCCTGAAAACCAATTTACCCTCTTACAAGAAGCTTTAGAGTATAGTCTTAACTTTGGGCGCACGATTCAAGCCCAATTGGGACAACGCTACGGGTTAGCGGTTAATCAATTTCCCGTCCTCGATTCCACTATCTCTCCTCGCTCTGCGCTCCTTCCCCAGTTCCAGCAAGGAGTCGCCCTTTATCCCTATTTTCGAGAAAGTCGCAGACTCAAAGGACAAATTACGCTGCGAGAACAAGATATTTTACCCCAACCGGACGGAAATGTGGCTCAATTACCCAGAGATGAAACTGGAGCCATTAATAGTATTGTCATTGGCAACTATCCTAACGACCATCATTATCCAGGAGTTGACTTCCGTCTGGCTCCCAAGTCCCTACGCTGGGGGGGGCGGTGGACGGGAACTCCGTTTACACTTCCCTATGGCTGTTTAGTTCCAGAGGAAATTACTGGATTTCTGGTCTGCGAAAAGAATATTTCTGTCTCTCATATTGCCAATGGAGCCAGCCGCTTGCAACCGGTGGTGATGAATATCGGTCAAGCCGCAGGAATGGCAGCAGCTCTCTGTATTGAACGCCGGGAAGACCCCCACAATTTACCGGTGCGAGTTTTACAATCAGCTCTATTAACGGATAAAAGTGCCCCAGCAGCCGTTATTCCCTGTTTTAATCTTACCCATCGCTCTCCAGATTGGCAAACCTGGCAATTCCATTATTTAGAGCATGGAGAGAAGTATCCAAAAACTGGCTATGCTCCCCATACTTTTTCCCCAGTTGATTTAGGAACAAGTTGTACTGACGGGTTAGAGGTATCAGGACTGTTTAAGCGATTAGAGGAACAAAGCTATCAATTACAGGTCAATGCCCCTGCCCAATGGGGGGGAAGTACCTGGCGATTGATTACTACTGAACCCCTAGTTAATGATGCTTTCGAGGGTCTGGAGGATCAACAACAGATTTGCCTGCGCGGACGCATGAACTCAGCCGGGGGTTGGATAATTGTGGAAGAAATTACGGACGTTTTTAGTTGATAAACTTCCACAGTTTATCCGGATGCACTAGGGAAACCGATGAGAAGTAAAACAGTTACTTCAAGACAGATGTTTCCCATGCGTACCAACAACTCCATTAAAATTAATCGTTTTCTGTTTTTGTCCGTGGTTATTGGTTCGATAGGTTGGGTTAACTTGCAAACCAGTCCTAAGGTTGCTTCCTATTCCAATCAATCTTCCCAATATGTAGAAGAGAGTCAAACTCATCGCGGAAGCGGACGGTGTGATGATACGGAGTGCCCTTCCTCCCAATCCTTTGATAGCATGAAAACTGCTCGTCGAGGCAGTGGACGGATTGACTCTAATCAAACCAGTTAAGAGTTGAGTAGGATAGAATATTTTCTAGTCCTGTATCTCTAAATACAATGATGATCAGCTTTAGATTCTCTCCTCCCCCATAACCCTGAAGTTAATGGGGGATATTTTTGTTGCTGGAGAGACAGGTTAACATCCTCTTTTGACCAGATTCTTCACGGCTAAGTCCTCAACCACTATCGTTTGGTTTTCGCGCACCAGTTGAGTCGTTAGCTTATGTACAAGACTTTCTCACATTGTAGTACCTAATATGTAATTGTGGTAGCCTATGTTTAGTCAAGCTGCCCTTCCAGGGCGGGGTTTCCGACCCAATTTTTCTGATGATTAAGGTTTTACATCTATCGGATATCCATTTGGGGAGTGGGTTAACTCATGGAAGAGTGAACCCAAAAACAGGTTTAAATACCCGTTTGGAGGATTTTATCAGGAGTTTGTCCTACTGTATCGATCGCGCGATCGCCGAACCCGTCGATTTAGTCTTATTTGGCGGCGATGCTTTCCCTGATGCTACGCCTCCTCCCTATGTCAGTCAAGCGTTTGCTGGGCAATTTTATCGTCTAGTGGAGGCAAATATTCCGACGGTATTATTGGTGGGTAATCATGATCAACATGCCCAAGGAAAAGGGGGGGCGAGTTTATCGATTTACCAAACGTTGGGGGTTCCAGGGTTTATTGTGGGCGATCGCCTAGCTTTACACCAGATTACCACTGCCCATGGCCCCATTCAAGTGATTACCCTCCCCTGGTTAACTCGTTCGAGTTTATTTACTCGTCCAGAAACCCAAGAATTATCCCTTTCAGAAATTAATCATCAATTAATCGACCGGTTGCGAACTGCCCTTGAAGCGCAAATTCGCCGTCTGAATCGAGATCTTCCCACGATTCTTTTAGCCCATGTGATGGTCGATAATGCCCACTATGGTGCAGAGCGGTTTTTAGCTGTTGGCAAGGGTTTTACTATACCCTTATCTATCTTGGCGCGTCCTTGTTTTGATTATGTAGCCCTCGGTCACGTTCACAAACATCAAATCCTCTGCGAGCATCCACCCGTTGTCTATCCTGGCAGTATTGAACGGGTGGATTTTAGCGAAGAAAAAGAACAGAAGGGTTATATTTTAGTGGAAGTGGATAAAGGACAGGCAAATTTAGAATTTTCACCCTTATCTGTGCGCTCGTTTAAGACGATTAAAGTTGATCTGAGTCAGGCAGAAGATCCCCAAGAGAAACTGATTCATACCTTAGAAAAATCTTCCCTTCAAGATGCCGTGGTACGATTGATTTATCAGATTCGTTCCGAACAATTAGATTTAATCGATTCCCAGCAACTTCACGAACGGCTAGACGTGACCCATAGTTATACGATCCAACCCGAATTAGTCAGTCAACTCTCCCGCACTCGACTTCCGGAATTAGGCCAAGGAAAGGAAGTCGATCCCTTATCCGCTCTGCAAGCTTATTTAGATAATCGGGAAGATTTACAAGAATTAGCCCCACAAATGCTAGACGCGGCACAAGAGTTATTGATTTCTAGCAATATTGTAGATTCCTAGAGGAGAGTTAGATACTCGATTCCCTAAAGACAACCGGTTTTTCAGGGAGAGTAATCCTTTAGAAATTACTGATTATTTGTGGATTCGCAATAGCGACGTTTGGCTCGTTCTTCCCTTGCTCTTTGAAAGTCTAATGTATTCAGATCGACGGGTTTTCGCATCTGTTCTGGGGTTTCTGGATCGCCTTGGTAAATTGTTGCCCCATCGGGCATTTTAGCCCCATTGAGTTTAATCCGATTGTCAACTATCGCCCCCGTAAAATCAGCTCCGGTTAAGTCAGTATTTCTTAAATCTGCACCTCGCAGATCGACCCCTTGTAATTTAGCATCTACAAAGTTAGACCATTGAAATTTTCCCTCTTGTAAATTAGCATTACTTAAATCAGCACAAGTAAAATAAGCACCTTCAAAGTTACTGTTACTTAAGTTGGCATTCATTAAGCGAGATTGCCTGAGTTGAGAACCTTTAACGGTTCTGCCGGTAATGTTGCTTAAATCAGCGTTAATCAGATCGCATCCTTGACAGGTGCGACCTCCATTCAGGAGTCGAGTAACGTGATCGGGATTAGCCGCGATCGCTACAGTGGTAAATCCGATACTTACCCCAAGCGCGATCGCTAATGTCTTTTTGAGTTTGATCATGGTAACTGAAATCCTTGAAGAAACTACAATAAAGGAACTGAGCATTATGAAAACAATTATACAAAATCAAACCCGGGTTTTCAAATTAAAAAAAGGTTAATTTTTTCTGGCTCGATGATAGAATAATTCCACCTGAACTCAGAAGAAAAAATACTAGATGTATTATCAAAACCCCTTGATTTTAAGCCTCCCCACTGGGTCTCCGAGTCCTGAACCCTTACCAGAACCCGTAAATCTAGTCTCTCACCAGGGTCAAACGATTGTTTATATCGGTATTTTTTTATTGATTGTCACGCTCATTATTATTGTGGGCATGATCAATCAAAAGATAGAAAAAGCGCTGATTATCTCAGTTCTACTAAGTTTAATTTTGATTCCCATATTATGGTTGATATAACCGGTCAAAATTAAAAACTAGATTACAATAGAACGGAAAATAGTTTTTGTTGCTGCTTTGAGTATAGCGCTTCGCGCTAGGCACTCTAGCAATAGACACTCTAGCAATAGCTTGCATTGCTTAGGGTTTAAGGCTTCAAGCTGTACTCCATAGAAAAGAGAATCGCTGTACTCACGAATTGTCATGACTTTAATCAAAGTTCCCCAAATCTGGGATATACCCGATCGCCAGATCACCCCAGAGTCCGTATTCATGAATCGTCGGAAATTGCTCAAGGGACTGATGGGAGCCGGCATTACCGCCAGTTTGCTCCCATTAACCGCTTGTGGTCAGCAAAATCAATCGAGCAATATGGGATCGGGTTATACTACGCCAGAGGCGATCGCTCAAAATCCAAAGTTTCTCAAGGGAGATTTGGAGATTACTCCCCAATCCCTTTCTTCTAAATACAATAACTTTTACGAATTTGGCACCACCAAATCGATTCAGCAAGCAGCCCAAGCTTTGCCCACAGAAAACTGGAAAGTAGAAGTTGGAGGATTGGTGAAAAATCCCCAAACCTATGATATGGACGATCTGCGAAATAAATTTGAAACAGAAGAGCGCGTCTATAGATTTCGATGTGTGGAAGCTTGGGCAATGGTTGTACCTTGGTTAGGGTTCCCCATGCGCAAACTGATCGAAGCGGTTGAACCCACATCTGAGGCTAAATTTGTGCGATTTACCTCTTGGTATGATAAACAAATTAGTACCGGCCCCTCTGGGAATCTGTTTTCGCCTCTTCCCTGGCCCTATACGGAAGGATTGCGAATTGAGGAAATGGCCAATGAATTAGCCTTTTTTGCCACAGGAATTTATGGTCAAGACTTACCCAAACAGCACGGCGCTCCCATTCGTCAAGTGATTCCTTGGAAATATGGCTTTAAGGGAGCAAAATCGATTGTCAAAATTGAATTTCTGGACACTCAACCGGCAACGTTTTGGAATACGATCGATGCAAAGGAATATGATTTTGAAGCCAATGTAAATCCGGATAAACCCCATCCCCGATGGTCTCAAGCGACGGAACGGCTCATTAGTGATGGATCTGCGTTCAGTTGGCCCAGACAACCGACCCTACACTATAACGGCTATGGGGAATGGGTGGCTCATTTATATGGTTAAGCCTATGCTTTAAAAAGTGTGAGCATCAAACTTAACCATTAACAGGTGATGAGGAGTGAAAACTAAATATTGGAGATTAAGAGGACTAGGGGCGATCGCCAGCCTAGTCCTATGGGTGTTGCCTGCTTTGGCGGAGCTACCCCGCGATAAAGTTATAGCCCTAGTCGAAGCTCTGCGAGTATCTGCCCCCCAAGGGCAAACCGCAGAAACTCTCTATGGCCCATGGAAAATTAGAGCCAACAACATTACCCGATGGTCTCAATGGTGTCTGGGGGAAACCGTAACCCCAGAAGCCTTTGCCGCCAATATAGATCAAACCAGAACCGTTTTGGTTTGTATTGTTGGGGATGTTCTAGCTGAAGAATATGACACAAGTGCCCAAGATGAAGACCGTGCCATCCGCAGAACAGCAGCTTGGTGGGTCTCGGGTAATCCAAATTTGTATAACCAAGGGGACATTGCTGTTTACACTAATAAAGTATTGAGGTCTTATCAAGACTTCAGAAACAACCCCACAGACTTTTAAATCCTAAAGTCTGGGACTAGCAAATCACTTGACTGAATCATTACTCGGATTACTCCATGGACACCATTAGAGACCTTTTGCAACCGATTGTTAACCCCATTGCCGATTATTTCGCTGGTTTAGGCATTCCTGAACCCATAACCCATTGGGGACATCCCCTAATGATGGGCATTGTCGTTTTTGTGTTAGGCACGTTTGTGGCCGTTGCTGGATGGCGCGGACGGAGTGCCACGGATGAAGAGGTAGCGACTCAAAATAAGCTCAATCACCGCAAACTGGCCCCATTTTTAACTCTATTCTTAGGCCTCGGATATACCGGAGGAGTTTTATCTTTGGTGATGCAAGGACAGCCTATTCTCGAAAGTCCCCACTTTTGGACGGGTTCAATTGTCTTAGTACTGTTGGGTCTCAATGGTGCAATTTCAATTACCAAATTTGGGGGCGATAATAAACCTTCTTTGCGTACCCTTCATGCTTATTTGGGTACGGCAGCATTGGCATTCTTGTTTGTTCATGCCTTTTTAGGTCTGAACTTGGGCTTATCGATTTAAGCCATAATTCTTTAAGTAGGGGTGGGAGAACTCTCCTCCCTACCATCGGCTTCCCAATTACCCTTCTGCGAGCGCGAAGCGCTATATTAATTGCCTTGACTGTCAAACGCACCGATACGAACCAAGTTTTACGAGTCCTGCCGATTATCGTTGGCGTAATTGGGGGAACGCTGTTAATGGTGAATCGGCTATTCACGCCGGAATTAACGCCTTCCCAAGGCCGTTCTGATGTAGTAGGCGTGATGATTAGCGCCCTACTAATTTTAACCGGATTACTCTGGCAGCAGATTCAACCTGTGCCTCCAGAGCGGGTGCAATTAATTGGGGAAGAAGGCTTTGAATTGTCTGCTGAGTTACCCGATTTTGTCAAAGTTGAGTTAGCTTGGGCTTCCCAATTATTGCTCACGAATACGGCCGGGCGATCGCTGGTAATTTATTATCAAGGTCAAGTACTGCTGCGCCGAGGTATTTTAGGCCCAAAGTCTGAGGTTAAACCCGGCCCCATTGTGCAACGGGTTCTCGATAAAGGTAAACCGGTTTATTTAGTCAATCTCAATATTTATCCGGGCAAAATTGAATTTGATTATTTACCTGAGAACACACAAGGGGTAATTTGTCAACCCTTAGGAGAAAATGGCGTGATGATCTTAGGCGCGAATGCACCGCGCAGTTATACGAAGCAAGATGAAGTTTGGATTGCTGGAATTGCTGATAAAATTGGCAATTCCTTAATGGGTAATAGGGAATAGGTAATACACTATAGTAAACATAATGGTCATGCGCCAGCAAAAGCGTGAGAGTTGCACCAATTATGTTTTAGCGCGATCGCCGATGGAGTTAATAGAGAATTTTTGGCGGACTGGTGCAACAGGAAGATCTTTACCCTTTTCTTGATAATCTTCTTTAACCAATTCCCAAGCTAATTTTAACTCCTCTAAAGCTTCGGGGGGAGTATCACCAAAGGCTTAAATATTAGGATATATTTCAATTCTACTTACTGTAGGGGCTTGCATATTTTTCGCCCCTACTATCCGTCTAAATCTCCTTCCATGACTAGGGCGATCGCCTGTTTGGTGTTTTCTTGGAACTCCCGGATATTCACCCGATTCAAGAGCCAGGTAGCGGAGATCAAGCCCCCTGCTTGCACTACAAACACCAAGCCGTAGGACAAGACTGGCTCAGAAAACAAGACTTTTCCCAGATCTAGCACAGCTCCTCCTAACACCGTTGCGCCTCCTCGTGCCATTGCCTGGGCTAAACCCCAAGCGCCGATAAACGTTCCCGCTGTTTCGGCAGCCGTTAAATCCAGCATTAAACCCACTGCTCCAGCAGTTAACACTCCAGAGCTTAACCCAAATAGAAATAGGCTCAACATGAGGGCTTGAGGATTGCCGGTAAACCCAGAACATAAGAGGAATCCCGAACAAAATGCTGTTGCTACACAGCCGCTAAAACAGGTGCGTTGTTTGCCTAAGTGAGGGGTAATTAAAAAACCGGTTGAAGCAATACCGATCAAAGTTCCCATACCAAAAAAGGCATTGAGTCGAGCCGTTTCTGAAATTTTCATCTGGAACACTTCCCCTCCGTAGGGTTCCAAGACGGGATCTTGCATAAACAAGCTAATGCTCATGAACAGGAGAAAGGTGAAGAAAATCCCAGTTTGGCGACTGGCAGTGAGGATTTTTAAGGCATTGCCCAAGGTAATTTGATCTTCTCGGTTCGCGGCACTGGAGCGATCGCCATAAAGCGAGTATTTTTTCTCGATCCCTAGGGTTCCGACAACGGTCAGCACGCACACTAAAGCTGGCACAATAATAAACAAACGATTAATCGATGCTTGCAGGGCTTCAGGAGGAGCATCTAAGCCTAACTGTTTTAATAAGCTACTACTAATAATCGCCCCAACCACAATACCCACCATCAACATTGACCAGACAATACTGACCAATTGCGATCGATTTCGGTCATCAGAGACATCAAATAATAGGGCAGCAAACGGCGTAGAACTGGCACTTAAGGCTAATCCATAGAAAACAAAGACGAGCGCCAACAAAGCCGCCCAAGTGTAGGTAGGGAGAGTCCATCCCAGGGTAGCGGCACTATTTCCCAGTTGCCAAACCACTTGCATGGCAATAAATGAAGTGGTGGTAAATAGCAGAGTTCCCATCCAAACATAGCCTGTGCGATGGTAACCGGCTATTGGTTTCGCATCCGAGAGTTGGCCAAACCAGATGCGTGCAGGAGAAACAAACTGATGGGCGGCGATCGCCCCTGATGCAATCAAAGCGGGCACTTTCAGCTCATCAATCATCACCCGATTAATCACACCCAACGTGAGCAGGGACATAATCCCTAAACCCATTTGAAAGAGTCCCAAACGGAACATGGTCAATAGATTAATTTGGGATTTCGACTCACCTGTTGCCATCATACGGGTTGACCTTTTAAACCTTAAGACTTTCAATCGGGTACAAACATGTTAGAAGCTATGCCAATGAGCGCCGAGGGACACTTAGGTTAGTTCTCCTATGCTTAGGATACAAAATTTCGGCACTGTGCGATGCCTTTTGTTCTCCAGAGGATTCCCGATGATGAACAATTAGACTGGGGGGGATGCGGGGGCAAGTTCTGCAACTCATCAGCAGATCAATCCATCACCTTTATCAACCCGCACTCCGAATCGCTTAATTATAAGTGTTCATTGCCGTGCCCCGTAATTGGGTCATCCAATGATCGATGCCTTCCACATTCAGGCGATAACTGAGGGGATGGGCAATCAGATAAGCCGTACTATCAAATAACTTCTTAATTTCCACTAACCCGTTTTCCTTTAAGGTTTTGCCCGTAGAGACTAAATCGACGATTGCCTCTGACATATCAGTAATCGGACCGAGTTCTACTGAACCATACAACGGGATAATCTCCACCGGTAAGTCTAAACCATGAAAGTATTCCCTGGCACAATTGACTGATTTAGACGCAACTCGGCAATGGGCCGGTAAATCGAGTACATCTTGATAAGGACTCGACTGTTTCACTGCCACAGACATGCGGCAATAGCCAAAACCGAGATTGGCAAGTTGGGCAACGGCTGATTTCTTTTCGCGCAGTACATCATAGCCCACAATACCCAATTGGGCTTGTCCATATTCGACATAAACGGGCACATCTTGGGCACGAACCAATAGCCCTTTCATTGTTCCCGTCGGATCGACAATTTGCAGTTGACGGTTACTGGAGTCCAGAAAGGCACTAAAATCGAGGCCGACTTGCTGGAGCAGTTGAATCGTTTCTTTGAGTAATGCCCCTTTGGGGATGGCAACGGTAAGCATGGTTGGGTTTGGGGGAATGGGGGAGTGGGAGGATAAGACCCTATTGCCTCATTCTCCATATCTCCGTGTCTGAGCAGTTTACCATCTATCCTACACACGCTAGAAGCCTAGGGATTAAACCCTATAAGAACGAGCGATCGCCTCCCCCGCCATTCCAGCGCGAAGCGCCATATGCGAAAATGGGGAAGGTGTTTAGATTCCCCGATCCATTATCGATTCTCCTGTCCCTACTATCCAATCCTTACCGCCAGATGTGGTACATCGGATCGCTGCGGGTGAGGTGATTGACTCGATCTCCGCCGTGGTTCGAGAATTAGTGGAAAATGCCCTTGATGCGGGTGCGACGCGCCTGGAAATCGAGATTTGGCCGCGACAATGGCGTGTCAGAGTGGCTGATAATGGTCAAGGAATGAATCGAGAAGATCTCATTCAAGCCGCGCGATCGCATACGACCAGTAAAATTCATACCATTACCGATCTCGATCGCATTACCAGTTTAGGCTTTCGCGGTGAAGCGCTCCATAGTTTAGCCCAACTTTCCCAACTGGAAATCTGGAGTCGGGGCAGTGCAGGGGAAGGATGGCAGGTAAAGTATAACGCTTTGGGGGAACCGGATATCATTGATGCGGTGGCGATCGCCCCTGGTACAATCGTAGAGATTTCCCATCTATTTGAAACTTGGGCGCTCCGTCGTCAAGGGTTTCCCTCTCCTCCCCAACAACTGCGAGCCATTCAAACCCTCATTCAAGATATTGCCCTCTGTCATCCTCATATTGCCTGGAAAGTCAGCCAAGACTCGCGCCCCTGGTTTACCATTAGTCCAGGCAAAAATGCCCAATCCATTCTGCCCCAACTGCTGCGGGATGTACAGGTGAACGATCTCTGCTTTCGGGAAATTGCCCTAGAGCAGGAGGGACTGAATCCAGAATCAGATAACTTAGAATTAGTCTTAGGCTTACCCGATCGCTGTCATCGCGGTAAACCCGATTGGGTGAAAATTTCCGTTAATGGGCGTTTGGTGCAATGTCCGGAACTGGAAAATACGGCGATCGCCGCCATGAGTCGCACCGTACCCAACAAACGCTACCCGGTGTGCTTTCTCCATTTGCATCTTTCTTGCGATCGTATTGACTGGAACCGTCATCCTGCTAAATCTCAAATCTATCTGCACCCCCTCAAACCGCTCCAAGAAGCCGTGCAACAAGCTATTTCTGATGCTCTAAAGCTCAGTGATATTACCTTGCCTCAAGCCGTCCACCAAGAGCGAGTCGGCCGACTGCTCAAAGCCTCGGAAAAGTCTGGTTCCTATCAAGTTTCGCCAAAATCCAATGCCCCCACGCCTTTAGAACTCAAGGCAGTTGCTCAAGTGCGCCAAACCTATATTGTCGCAGAGCATCCAGGAGGACTGTGGTTAGTCGAGCAACATATTGCCCATGAGCGGATTTTATACGAGGAATTGTGCGATCGCTGGCAACTCGTTCCCCTCGATCCCCCCATCATCCTCAACCACCTCACCCCCAAAGAAATCGAACAACTCATCCGTATCGGTTTAGACGTAGACCCCTTTGGCGAAGGTCTGCACGCCATTCGTAACGCTCCCCAACTCCTCCAACAACGGGAGGATTGCGCCGAAGCCCTGCGGGAACTTGCCGCCGGAGGCGACCTAGAAACAGCTCAAGTTGCTACAGCCTGCCGCAGTGCCATCCGCAACGGTACCCCCCTGAGCATACCGGAAATGCAAGATATCTTAGATCGGTGGCAAAGAACCCGCAATCCCCACACCTGCCCCCATGGTCGCCCCATATACCTGTCTCTAGAGGAAACCTCCCTAGCCCGATTTTTCCGCCGCCATTGGGTGATTGGTAAAAGTCATGGGATTCAGGAACGTTAAGAATTACACTAAAATTGAGGCGATCGCACTGGAATTCCTCTATTTTTAGGCAAAATGGCCTACCATAGTTCATAACGCAACAGTTTTAACTGAGAATCCCTACAAAAAAAGGAGAACCGATCATGGTAGCGATTATTGCACCCGATGACCGAGATGCCATCTTATTGGGAACAGCAGACAATGATGAAATCCTAGGAAAAGAAGGAAATGACTACTTGTTTGGTTTAGAAGGAAATGATTGTTTAACTGGTTCAGGGGGACGAGATTTACTCAGTGGTAATACCGGTAATGATTCGATTATCGGTGGTGAGGGTAACGATCTCTGTTATGGCGGACAAAATGATGATCTTATCAGTGGCAATGATGGGAATGATTTTCTCTATGGAGATTTGGGCAATGATATCCTAAATGGCGATCGCGGCAATGATTACTTTTTTGGCGGTGAAGGGAACGATACTATTCAAGGGGGTGATGGGAATGATTTGATTTTAGGGGGTCAAGGAGATGATTCGCTAACCGGAGGTGCAGGTAATGATTTTATCTGGGGTGGACAAAGTATAATCAACGATATGATTGATGGAGGAGAAGGGAATGATACCCTCAGTGGCGATCGCGGTGGCGGAATTTTGAGTGGGGGGCCAGGCGCTGATGTTTATATTTTACGGGCTTCTCTAGCAACCGATCCGAGAAATAGACCCCTGATTTCTGGTTATCAAGAAACTGATGTGATTGGTTTAGCAGGAATTAGTGTTAATGATGTTGCAGTCACCCGAACCGGTCGTTTTGAAGCCAGAATCGATCAAATTAGCACAGGTGCAGTGATTGCTTCAATCTATGGTATCGATTCGAGTTTAATCTTCAACAACCAAGTGAGATTTCTAGAAGTGGATGTGGGATTGATTTGATAGTTCTAAAAAAGTAGAGTTCACAATAAAATTCTTTGATCAAAGAAAATTCACTGGACTGATTTTCTACGATCTACCGATTTGAACTGCTCAAATCGGAAATGTATATCGGCTGATTAGAAGTTTTTTAATAAAATCCGTAATCCGAAAAAGTGAAGTTGTAGGAGGGGTATCGACATAACTTAAAGTGATGTCCCGTTAAACGCGACTAGCTAGGTGTATGTATGCTCTTATTCTCCCCTCCAAATCACCAACGCCAATCAACTAAAATAATACCAAAATCAAACCTCTGTGTTGGTCTGGAAGAAACAAACAATATGGTGTGGCAAACGGGACATCAACTCCAAGATGGTCAATATACGATCGCAAGGAAACTCGGTGAAGGCGGATTTGGGATCACCTATCTTGCCCAAACCCAAACCGGCGACAATGTGGTGATTAAAACGCTCAACGAGAAGATCCGCAATCACAAAAACTTCGAGAAATGTCAGCAAGACTTTCTCAATGAAGCTCTATGGATTGCCAAATCGTCCCATCCCCATATTGTTCGCGTTGAAGAGTTGATCCAGGAAGATCACTTATGGTGTATCGTACTAGAGTACATTGAAGGAACCAATTTGGGTACTCTAGTAGATACTGAAGGAGCCTTACCTGAAGCCGAAGCCCTCCACTATATCCAACAAATTGGGGATGCTCTGAATACCGTCCATCATCAAGGGTTTTTGCATCGGGATATCAAACCGCTAAATATTTTACGGCGCAAGGGTGAAGCTTCAACCACACTCATCGACTTTGGCATGGCTCGTAAATTTATGCCTAATTTAGTTCAAGGTCATACCACCTATGTGAGTCGAGGCTTTGCGCCCATAGAACAGTATGACTGGCAATCCTTTCGGGGCCCTTACACCGATGTCTACGCGTTAGCAGCGACCCTCTATGCACTGTTAACTGAAGAAGTGCCAGAGTCGGCAACTAACCGCGATCGCCACGTGGCTCGCAAGCAAAGCGATCCCCTCATTCCTCCCCAGGAAATTAATCCAGTAATTAGCGATCGCATCAATACCGCTATCTTAGCCGGCATGGCCCTCGAACCTGAAGACCGGCCCCAGTCTATCGAACAATGGTTTGATCTATTGGGAATTGTCCTCATTTCCCCTCCTTGGCAAGCCCCCCCTCCCATCAATGATACCGAGCGTAAATGGAGTTCTGCGGTAGGCATGGACTATAGTACTTTAGAACAACTCCTCGCTGCTGGAGACTGGCAGGGGGCTGATCGCCAAACCGACCAGATTTTGCTCGAAATCAGCGATCGCACCTTAGAAGGCAGCCTTACGGAAGAGGAAGTAAAATACCTCCCCGGTCGAGATTTGCGAACCCTTGACCGCTTATGGGTGCATTATAGTAACGGTCACTTTGGGTTGAGTGTCCAAAACCGCATTTGGCGGTCTTTAGACAAAAACTACGAAGAATTCGGCGATCGCGTCGGTTGGCGATCGCCCGACCATTCGTGGTTAGCCTACGTCAAGCTTACCTTCAATCTTGGCGCTCCCCAGGGCCATCTTCCCACTTGGGGAAGACGGGGGCGCTTATGGCCCTACCTAGGATCGCGACTCAAGCGCTGTGGACTATAGCGCTATGCGCTGGTAATCGGTAATCGAAGTAAATCAGTGAATCATTTTTAGATTGCTCACTGATTTACACCGACTCACTGAAATTTCCCAGCGCTATATACACAGAATCAGGAGAATTAATTATGGCATTCATTACTGCTGAATCCACCCTATCCGTTGAAGCTCTGACCTTCGTCAAAGTCAACTACGAAGCTGAACTCCAAGCTCACTTTAATCTATCTGTCTCAGAACTTAGCGATCGTCAAATCGCCGAATTTGCCCTCGAAATTTCCACCACCATTCCTACTCTTGGTGAAGCAATTATTTCCATTGATGCTCAAGCAACAGGTAGCATCACCGGTACTCTAAACAATGGACAGATCCTGATTGGAGCAGGTGGAGAAGATACGCTAGTGGGAGGCAATGGTGACGATGTTCTCATTGGTGGATCTGGAAAATCCTCACGACGCACAGGTACTGCTCGAACAGGCACAGGGACTGCTCGAACAGGCACAGGGACTGCTCGAACAGGCACGGGGACTGCTCGGACACGCACAGGAACTGCTCGGACAGGTTCAGGTGCGACAGGTTCAGGCGGGGGTTCTGGTGGGGGTTCCGGTAGACTCTCAAGAATCTCTGGATTATCCGGTGCTGACGGAGACGACGACATCGACGGCGGAGAAGGCAATGATACTTGCCTCGGTGGAGACGGTAATGACTCCTGCGCTGGTGGTGCAGGCGATGATTCCTGTGTCGGTGGAGACGGTAACGATACCCTAGACGGTGGAGATGATAACGATACCCTCATTGGTGGAGACGGCGATGACTCCTGTGTTGGTGGAGACGGCGATGACTCCTGCGTCGGCGGCGATGGCGATGACTCCTGCATCGGTGGCGATGGTAACGATACCCTAGATGGGGGTGATGATAACGATACCCTCATTGGTGGAGACGGCGATGACTCCTGTGTTGGTGGAGACGGCAATGACTCCTGTGTTGGTGGAGATGGAAACGATACCCTAGACGGGGGTGATGGTAAGGATACCCTCGTCGGTGGAGATGGCGATGACACTTGTGTGGGCGGACAAGGCGATGACTCCTGCGTCGGTGGCGAAGGCAATGACTCCTGTGTCGGTGGAAACGGCAAAGATACCCTCGTTGGTGGAGATGGCAACGATACCCTCGTTGGCGGTAATGGCAACGATAGCCTTGTCGGTGGAGATGGTGCAGATAGCCTTGTCGGTGGTAATGGTAAAGACACCCTCATTGGTGGGGATGTCCTGATTGGAGGAGAAGGAGATGACCTCTTAATTTGCGGTGATGGTACCTCTGATATTAGTGGTGGTGCTGGCTTTGATATCGTCAGCTTTATCAATGTAGAGCTGGATATCAATATTAATGCTGGATTATCTATCAACGTCTCTGCATCAGGAACAACTACCGTAACCGCAACCCTAGCAGGAGGTGTAGAACTCAACAATGCTATTGAAGGGGTTGAAGGCTTCGGTGGCTCTACGGGTGATGATACCATGACCGGTAGCGAAAACGGAGATGACCTCAATGGTGGAGAAGGCGACGACAGCATTGATGGTGGAGCAGGGGATGATACCCTGACTTGTGGAGAAGGAAATGATACCTTAATCGGTGGCATTGGTATAGACTTCGTGTCCTATGTGGAAGCCTCTGTGGGTGTGGAAATTAACCTGGAAACGGGTATCACCGTAGTCGGTCAATTTGAGAACAGTATTTCCGGATTTGAAGGTGCAATTGGTTCTCAGTTTGATGATGTAATTACTGGTGGTGCAGTTGCGGGATTAAATCTGCAAGCTGGCGGTGGTAGCGATACTTATAAACTGACGGCTGCCAATGCTGTGGGAACCACAATTAAAGATAGTGGCGGTATGAGTGATGTCATCGAGGTTGAAGGGGTTACCCTATCTTTACCCCCACAAGGTGAAGATGCACCACCAGCAACCGGAACTCAGGTTTTACGCAATGGTACGGATTTAGTTGTCGATCTCGATAATAATGGCCAGTTTGACGCAGCAAGTGATTTGGTAATCGCTGATTTCTTCTCCTTTGAAAGCAACTCTGGAGGAGCAGGTGTGGTTGAACAAGTTGGGAATTTAACGAGTGCAGAAATTCTCGCCGCCTTCCCCAACCCCGAACCTCCAGCTCCTGGTTCAGGTACATTTACTGACCCCGTTGCTCCTCCAAGTTCTACAACAACGACTACCACCAATATCTCCGTTCAAGTCACCACTGAGTTTAACGTGAGCATCAATAATGATGTGGTTGTTGGTACGGCTGGAGCTGATGTGGTTCTTGGTTTACAAGGTAACGATCAAATTAATGCTGGTGCAGGGGATGATTCTGCCAATGGTAACCAAGGTGAAGATACGGTTAACGGTGGTGCCGGTAATGATACTTGTTACGGCGGACAAGGGGATGATGCCGTTAGTGGTGGCGATGGTAACGATATGGGTTCAGGCGATCGCGGTAATGATATCGTCAATGGAGATGCTGGCGAAGACCAACTCAATGGCGGCCAAGACAATGACTCTATTGATGGTGGTGCAGATAATGACAACATCTTTGGTGGTCAAGGAAATGACCTGATCAACGGTGGTGATGGCAATGATGTCATTAGTGGTGATGCTGGTACAGATACCCTTATCGGTGGTGCAGGTAATGATGTCTTCGTTCTGCGCACCGGAACCGCAGCCACAACCGTAGCCGAAGCCGACCTGATTTTAGACTACCGCGAAGGCGATACTATTGGCTTGACCGGTGGCATTACTCCCAATGACTTGACCTTCACCGTAGTCAACGGTAATACCATTATCGAGGTAACCAATAATGGTGTAACCTCCGTTCTCGGTATTGTCAATGGTGTAGCGCCTGAGCAACTCAGCTTTAGCACTGCTGACATTCAGGTGAATGTTATGGGTAATGTTTCTGTCATGAGTAGCGTCTTTGTCGGCGGCAATATTGGCTCTCAAGCCTTTGCTGTTGGTGCAACTGCTTTTGCCAGCGTTGACTTTAGTCAGTCCTTTGCTCTGGTATAGTTTCTCCATTCTGAGCATTTAGATTAGGTTAAATCCTAATCGAATAGGGGTAATTCATGAATTACCCCTACTTTTTCGTTGGGCGATACAATACAAACACGCGAAATGAACCACAGCAGCCCATAACAATTGGAATTTCTTGACGTTTAGGGTAGATTCTCACCCACATTACCATTATGGAATTTATCAGCCCCAAAACTGATTTCCCCCTTAAGCACATCTTTGGCTCTCAAAAAAGTAAAGATATCTTGATTCTCAGTACAGGACAAAAGGCTTGAAAAGAAAAGGAGGAAACTTGACGATGAAAGCATCATTACCTCAAAGAATGCGTGGTATTTGGGGTCGGAGTGTGACGGAGGATTTGCCCAATATACAATGGTGGCATCGCGTCATGCCTATCGGGTCAATAGTCCCTTGAGCGACAGTGAGTTGGCATCTTTTCCCTGTTCCTATTCCACGGCAGAAAACTTGCTCACCCGCTCCCAGGTGAGTGCAATGGATCGTGTCCTGGTGACTGGCGCTTCGGGTGGAGTGGGTTCGGCAGTGGTTCAGTTAGCCAAAGCACGAGGTGCTGAAGTCATTGCTATCACATCTGGCTCCAAAATGTCTGGAATACTGGATTTGGGGGCATCTACTGCCATCTCTAGAAATGACGATCTGTTGACTGTTTTGGGACACAACAGTGTGAATGTCGTGGTAGATTTGGTTGCTGGATCGCAATGGCCTGTCTTGCTTGATGTTCTCCAGCCAGGAGGTCGTTATGCGACGGCAGGGGCGATCGCCGGCCCCCATGTTTCCCTCGATGTCAGAACCCTGTACTTAAAAGATCTGACGTTCTTTGGTTGCACCCAATTGGAGCCATCTGTTTTTTCTCACCTGATTCAGTCTATTGAAACGGGACAGATTCGCCCTCTTGTGGCATCGACCTTTCCCTTAGAGCAAATTGCTCGGGCCCAAGAAATGTTTCTGGCAAAAAAATTCATGGGGAAAATTGTACTCACCTTGGACTGAGGACAATTTTCTAGAGCGATCGCACAGACGGGAGTTGTTTATCCCATGGTTATGACAATCTCAGCTATTCAAGTGGAGCGAAGTCTTTGCCAGGCATGTGAGTAGTACAGCGCTTCACGTGCCAGAAGGGTAATAGTAATGGGCAGAAGGGAAAATCATTTTTCACGCTATGCGTGCCCATTTTTCAGGCTTTTCATGGGAAGGCACGCTCAAGGAAAATTCCGATCCTTGTACCCTATAGCCAAGGAAACTGCTGTATCCTCTTACAGTTTATCTGTCAGGGCTTTTGCTACGGTAACCAACGTACTGTTGCTGCGTACCATCATCGCATGGGGGAATACAGACAGCTTAACATTTTTGCCCACAGGCATTTGTGAACTTTGTGCTGGCACAATGACAAAATCGTAGGGAGTCCAAAGAGAACTAAACTTGACTTGCTCTAACTTGTGCATATCTGCATTTAAATCGGCTAAAAATCCACTCCCCGGACGCATTTGTACACAACCAATAAACGGCAATAAATAAGCCAGATAAGTCCCATGATGGGGAGAAGAAATGGTGATAAATCGTTGAATTTTATCCAGTCCTCCCAAGCGCTGGACATAATAGCGACTGACTAAGCCCCCCATGCTTAAGCCGACTAAATCAATGGGTTGATCGGGGGCAAAGGTTTGATCGACATAGGTTTTAATTTGTAGGGCTAGTTGATCTAATCCCACAATTGAGGTGTTGGGGACTACATCAAATCGATGGACTTCCCATCCGCGCTCTTTTAGGTATTTTGCCATGCGGTTAAATACATAGGCTTTACGAAAAATACCATGAATGAGCACTACGGGATTACGGGAGTTTGACATATCAATTCAATTCTTAAACACTTACAGCGTTTTGCGCTGGGGAATAGGGAATAGGGTTGTGGTGCATGGCGAGAGAGGATTCAAGCTTGTGTTTCATAACGCAAGCAAAGTGCTGTATTATTTTTTTTGTCACTCAGGTCACTCGGAATCTGCTGGGCACTTTAGGTTGGCCATTCAGGGGAATTGACTGATAATCAAGTTTCTCTAACTTCCTGACCTTACTATAACTCCTGCTTATCTTGCTTCGCTTCTCCTCTTTACTTTTTCTTTAGGAATTACCTGTAATAATTAAAAAATAATCATTCTTGAACGTTGCGTCTGCGCTCCCTTCAACTTTCCGTGTCCTCCCATTCTGCCATCCGCCCATTCCCTCACTCTCCAAAGTTTGATACAATAGTTAGTTATGACCTTACGATGGGGTCACAGTTTTTGGCGATCGCACATGAGAGACAAAAAACCCCTAACGTAATGGGGTATCGTATTTCAGTCCCATAACCGAGGGTTCAGGCTAAAGCATAGAACTTGGCTACCGGTTGTGCAGTAAACGAGGGTCACGCTCTTTCCCCCCTGCGATCGGCTGGCGGCGAGCAACCCAGAACACCAGCGAGACAAATTGAATGCGTAAGCTGCTTACCTATTACTGACATGCATAATTTGAGGAAATTGGATGCCAAAGCAAATTATTATCGCCGAGCAGCATAGATTAGCTGCTGTTTTTGAAGAAGATCAAATCCAAGAACTTGTAGTCGCCACAGGAAGTCATCAAGTTGGAGACATTTATCTCGGTAGCGTAGAGAACGTCTTACCCGGTATTGATGCGGCTTTTGTGAATATTGGCGATGCCCAAAGAAATGGATTTATTCATGTGACCGATCTCGGCCCTCTGAGGCTCAAACGAGGCTCAGGAACGATTACGGAGCTACTGGTTCCCCAACAAAAGGTACTGGTGCAGGTGATGAAGGAACCCACGGGTTCTAAGGGGCCGCGCTTAACCGGTAACATTACCATGCCCGGTCGTTATTTGGTGCTGATGCCCTATGGACGAGGGGTGAACCTATCCCGGCGAATAATGGGGTCTCAGGAGCGATCTCGTCTACGTGCCCTAGCAATCCTGATTAAACCGACGGGGATGGGTTTGCTCGTGCGCACCGAAGCCCAAGGTATGGCCGAAGAAGCCATTATGGAAGACCTAGAAGAATTACTAGGTCGTTGGGAATCGATTTTAGCTGAAGCGAGTTCCGCCGTTCCCCCAGCCTTATTGGGTCGAGATGATGATTTTATTGTCCGCGTCCTTCGGGATATGTACACCAATGATGTCAATCGCATTGTGGTAGACTCCCATACCGGTCTTAAGCGGGTGAAACAACAAATTATTAACTGGAATGCTGGTAAAATCCCGCCGGGTATCTTGATTGACCATCACCGGGAAAAGAACTCGATTTTGGAATATTTCCGGGTGAATGCAGCCATTCGGGAAGCGCTCAAACCCAGGGTAGACTTGCCTTCCGGAGGCTACGTAATTATTGAGCCAACGGAAGCCTTAACGGTGATTGATGTGAACTCTGGCTCGTTTACCAGTTCAGCCACTGCTCGTGAAACCGTACTGTGGACAAACTGCGAAGCAGCCACCGAAATCGCCCGTCAACTGCGTCTCCGTAATATTGCTGGTGTGATTATTGTCGATTTTATTGACATGGACTCCCGCAAAGATCAGTTAAAGGTGCTGCAACATTTTGAAGAAGCCCTCTTAGCAGATAAGGCTCGCCCCCAAGTAGCCCAACTTTCAGAGTTGGGTTTAGTCGAATTAACCCGTAAACGCCAAGGGCAAAATATTTATGAGCTATTTGGCCATACCTGCAAAGTGTGTAATGGTTTAGGCCATTTGGCTACTCTGCCAGGAGAACTCGAAGAGCCTCCCTCTGCTTTACCCGATCGCTCCTATACTGTAGGACGGGAAACGCCAACTCCAGAGCGCTTTACTGAAACTCCAGCTCCCACGCTTAAGCCAGACTTTTCTAATGATTTTGGCTCTAGCTCTGAGTCTGGCTCCAGTTATGGAGAACCCTCATCCCTGCGAAGTTCTGCGGGTATGGATGAGATGGGAGAAGGCTTTGCAGCCGATGAGGAGGCGATCGCCAGACGGACTCGCCGCCGCCGACCGGAGACCAAAGATTCAGGCGGATATGGGTATCAGGAACCGTCCTATCGCAGTGGCGCTGATTTTTCAGTCACCACTCTCCATGAAGGATCGCGGCCTTCTGATGTTCGCTTCTCCTCTCGCAAAGATTATTGGGATAAACCCACTAATCCCCGTAAACGTATCGGGGGACGATCGATCGAGGCTCCTCCAGAGGTGGTCAAGGTTCCCATGACCGGTGAAGAGCAAAATATCTATGCTTTAATGGGCATTTCCCCTCTGGTGTTGTTGCCGGATGGAGAAAACAAAAACCCAAAAGCAACCATTGTCCAGGTTAGTTCAGTAGATGCCCATGATTCTGAGGGTTCAACTGTAACCCTGGTAGCGACTCCAGAGATTCGGGAAGAGATCTCCCCAGATTCAGAGGAAACGGCTAAAGAAGAAGGCAATTGGGGATGGATGTCTCCGACTCTGGAACAGAAAGACCTGAATAGCCCAACTTCACAGGAAGAAGCGCTCGATGAGGGAAGTGTTGCGGAAGAGGAGACGGATGAGGAAATCCCAGAACCTCGTCGCCGTCGTCGCCGTCGCTCTTCTGCGGATTCAGAATAATTCATCATTATTTTGGATCGAGTTATTCGAGTGGCAGGTATTGATGAGGTGGGCCGAGGTTCGCTCTTCGGCCCAGTGGTGGCTGCTGCTGTGATGATCTCACCTGAAGTAGAGCGTCAATTGCAAGATTTGGGAGTCAGAGATAGTAAGATGTTGAGCCACCGAAAGCGACAGACCTTATTGGGAGTTATTAAAGACTTGGCTCTTGATTGTCAATTGGGTGTTGCATCGGTGGCAGAAATCGATCGATTTAATATTTTACAGGCATCGTTGTTAGCGATGAAGCGGGCGGTGCTGAAACTCGCGGAGGTTCCCGGAGTGTGTTTGGTGGATGGCTGCCATGAGATTCCCCAGTTAGACAGGGTTCAGAGGACAGTGGTGAAGGGCGATCGGACGGAGGTGGCGATCGCCGCTGCCAGCATCGTTGCTAAGGTCTGGCGTGATGAATTGATCACTCGCTTAGATCCGTTGTTTCCTCACTACGATCTGAGGGCGAATAAGGGCTATGGCACCAAGAAACACCGCCTGGCGATCGCCCAGTTTGGCCCCTCTTGTTTGCATCGGCGATCGTTTAAACTCAAGTCATTCCAGGCTCAATAAATAGGTGTTATAGCAAGGGAAAGGAGCGCTAAGACTGCACCTATTCCCTATTCCCTACCATAACCAACTCCTTCTCTGCTATATCTTCAAGAATTGACTTTCGAGAGAGAGGGATGAAATTCGTCCCTCATTCTAGAGATGCGATCGTAGCACTCTGGAGGGGTCAAGGGTAGATGTTTTAGGTAAAAGAATGTCACTTGATTCCCCGATTCTAATAAAAAAATTGCTTCTGTCTCTGGACAGTAAGTATCGACTGCTTCCAAAATGTGGGCGTTCATAAAATGATGGCGTACAATTCGCGTATCGGGAATACTCAGCCAAGCATTGAGAAAAGGCGCGAGACGAAAACGAGGAACAAAGGCAGCCGAGAATGTTTCACCAGTTATCCCCAGATGAGGATTGTGGGTAGAACAAACGACAACCCCACGAGATCCACTCAAATAGCCAGCCCAAGCATTATAGGCGATCGCCATGAAGTTTGTCGCAATAAACTCCTGTTCCCAGTTCAAGTGATCATTTTCCATAAGAAGTTGGGTTTGTATAGACGTTCTCTATTCTCTCGGTGGTATATAGCAAGGCACTCGTTAAGTTAGGACAGCTAAATTGTGGTTTTAGGGAACAGGGAACGGAGAACAAAAAATGTCTTTATCCCTCTTCTGTCACTCTTGGAAATTCTGACGTTTCATGTCCCCGAAGCGGAAATTTCCGTCATTACAGCCCGCGATCGCGAAGCGATGCGGAGCATTATCGCTAACGAAAGAATCAGGATTTCACCCCCCTTTTTTGGAAAGTTACAGAAGAGGGTTATATCAAATCCCAAAAATTACGCTACACATCAATCCCCGTGTCTGGAGCGTCTCCCTCTAGCCCTACTTAAAAAAAGGGAGGTAAAAAAGAGGGCAAACACATTACAACATAGCAGAAGAAACTGCTATCTTCTCGCCTAACCTATGCTTTATTGCGCTATGTTTGTTGTGTTACTTATGGATTTATGGGCAAGGTAAGCGAACCCTTGCACTGAATCGGGTGTAGAGCGCGATCGCACCAGTAGTGCGGAGTATTATAGCTCTTTGTTGATGGTAAAAATACTGAATTAACTATCATCCGTACCTCGCAGATGTTATAGAGCATGGACTAGCGATCGGCGGGCATTCTGACTCGGAGGTGATATATTTCTCCTTCACAGTTGCGGGACAGCGGCAGATTCTCACTGCACTTTCCCCGTTTCCTCTAGCGGCTGATCCCCACTAGAACCGACTTTCAGACTCAACTATATCACAAAATCTCCACTCTCACCATAGTTGGGGAGATAGACAGACTTACAGAGAGTTTTACACAAGCTTCGCTAACGCACTCCGTATTCATGTCCGCGAAGTGGATCAAGCAAGACTCGCGAGATGGCGAGTATTCCTTCATTCCACTGCATTCCATTCGGAATGATCTCTCCGCGTATTTGATTTCCAATCTTGCGATATCATCGAATCAGGTCACCTATTGAAGTATATCGATGTCAGTCTCAGAACACGATCGCATCATCTGCCAGTTCCTAGAAGTCCTCACCCAGGAACGTGAAAAAGAGGCAACTCGCATCAGTCTTCTCGTCTCCTCAATGCCTTGAAGAACATCCAAGAAACCACCGATCGGATTTTGCCTAGAGATCCCAACATTGACCTAACCAAACCCTATGTACGCTCAGGGATTAAAACTGCCTAACAGAATTAGGTAAAGTGCAAAAAAGAGAAGTCTAAAAACTGTGATTAATGGATTCCCAAAACTCTATAAAGTAACATTGCGTCTGTTCACATATCACTGGCAAACAGGAAGTTTAACCAACACCGATCGCATTGATCTGAGCCGCTCAGAAATCCAAGCCTATTATGAGGTACTTTTAAGGGATTATCACGCCAGTGACTCCCAAGGTTCGCCGCTTCAGGTTCAGTGGCGCTCAGAACAACCCCAAGCACAAGCCTTTGACCTGTTAGAGATTCAGGCAGATCATAACCGCCAAATTCAACATTTTATTCTGGCGTGGCTGCCTCCTATTAAGGGTTTTTTCTATCCCCAATTGTTTGATGATAGTTATATTGGCTCGTTTACGTTCTACTTGCCTGACTTGAGCGGTAAAGATGGATTAACGCTTGCAGAATTACAGACTCTAAAACCTTCAATTCATTATTTTAGTGGTACAACGGTTAGCGCTAAGGATAATCTGGAGGAGCAAAAACTGTGCCAAGTCTTAAGAGCATCCTTTTTGGGTAAAACCCTAATCTTCAGTGCCCAACTGAGGGAAGAGCCGGAAGACTTAACAGAATTTGCCCAAATCTGTTTACTAAGTTTTTTAGGTTTACCGTCTGTGGAAACTGCACCGCCGTTAAGAAATCGTTGGCGATGTTTTAAGGGGTATGTATATGAATTTTGTGGTCCAGAACTCGATGGATATTATGGTAAAATTTGGTTGTTTCTGACCTTTGGTCAAGAGAGTATTACGAGCTTAGACCGGGCACAACTGGAATTAGCAGAATTGTTTTTCTACGATCATAAGAATTACAGAAACTATGAAGATAGTCAGCAAGCCTATCAGAAAGGATTAGAAAATATCAACAAGATTGAACAAATCTCTCAAGAATTGACGATCAATATTTGTGACAATAAATCTCCTGATTCATCCCCATTACAGCTCGACCAGCTTAAGGCAAAGTTGAAGATACTGCTGGATATTTCCCTCTCCTATTCGCAAAATTTGCGCCGTTTATCCGATTTCCACAATATGATTGATTTGCATCGGGAGAATTATGAACAGAAAATCATTTATATTGAGAACATTACCAACAGTAATTTAACTTCGACGCTGAAGTTAGCCGATCGCCAATTTCGTAAGTTCCAAAAGCAAATCACCGCTAACCTCACCTATCTCGGAGAAGGCGCACGACTGTTGGATACGGCGATCGCCACGATTCGTGGTTTAATCGAGATCGAGCAAGCAGAGGGCGATCGCAAGCTACAACAGCAACATCAAGACCTACAAGACCATATTCAGGCGATCGGTATTGGGATCGGTGCCGGGGCGATCGCAGCCTCTAGTTCCACATTGATTTTTAAACAACAAGCGATGACGGTTCCGTTTTTCAGCAAACATCCCGGAACATATCCCCATCCCTTTGTTATTGCCGTCTTACTCAGTTTTGGCTTCGCGATCGGTTTTTGGGCAATGGCTAAATGGGTCTTACCCCGAATTTTGCCTAAAAAGAGATAACGGTGCAAGTTGTGCAATTTTCAGGGTTTATCCTCCTCAGCTCTTGATCGAAGTTCAGAAAAGCGTTAACCCAAAAACATCTTAAGAAATAAGATAAATGATATTGAGCCTTACTTCAAGAGTGCTACTCTTCAGTTAGTGTCTCTTTCTTTAGAGAAGTTTATGGTCAAAAATATAGGATTGAAGCTTTTCTTTCAATTCCTCTAGTTAATATTATGGTTAATTGTAATTTATGTTACTATTTAAATTCAAAATTTCCCAAGTAATAGATCGGCAGTTTCAATGATATAATCCAGGCCAGTTGAGCGGAGAAACCCTGTGTTGACCATGTTTTTTATACGAAAGCGTGTTAATCGGATGTCTATTTGGGCGATCGCTTTATCTATCCTCACTGCGGCCTGCTCTGCACCGAATCCGACAGGCTCTGCCGATCTCAACTCTGATTCATCTGTCGCAGAAGTCAAGGAACTCTACATTGCAGTTATTCCCGATCGCAGTGCAGAAATACAACAGGAAAAAAAGCAGAAATTTGCCGCCTATTTAGAATCTACCCTAGGCATTCCGACGGACTTTGAAATCACTCCAAATTATGAGACTTCCATTCAACTTATCGTTGAAGAAAAGGTAGAAATGGCTTATTTAGGCCCTTTTTCTTATATCAAAGCCAAAGATCAAAATCCTAATATTGAACCCCTCGTTGCCCACATTGAAAAGTCTACTGGCCGCCCTGGGTATACTGGGGTGATTGTGGCCGATACCAGTCAAGGAATTAAAAGTTTAGAGGATTTGCGAGGTAAACGTTTTGGTTTTGTCAGTCAATCTTCAACCTCGGGTTATTTAGTCCCGAGTGCCCAATTTCAAGAGATTGGGATTAATCCAGAGGACGATTTTGCACAGATCGACTATGCGGGAAGTCATGATAAAAATACTATGGCGTTGGCGCAAGGAAAAGTAGATGCGATCGCTATTGAAGAAAAAGTATACCAGAAAGCAATAGAATCAGGGGAATTATCCAGCGATCGCTATACTATCCTCTGGCAATCCGATCCTTTACCCAATGCTCCTCTGGTGATTCGCTCTACCCTTCCAGATAAGTTCAAGCTAAAGGTTCGTAAAGCATTGATTGAAGCACCTCCAGGCTTAGGATTGGTTGGAGGAGATCAAGCTTCTGGCTATACTTCAGTCCAAGATGAAGATTATGAACCCATTCGTCGCATTCAAGAAACCCTAGGATTAGACAACTCAGACTGATTGATGAATTTATGAAAATTTCTACCAAATTTCTTGCATCTTCAGTTGCTGTTATTGGGTCAATTGCCATCGGTATGGGGAGCAGTATTATGGTTGTGAATCAAGCTGAAGAATCATTATCTAAACGTCGTCAGATTAACCGTCAATATCTTTCGGGAATGTTTGAATTACATCGCAATTTAGAAGAGCAGGTTGTTTCCCTCAAAGATTTTGTCATCCTGGATCAATCTCCAGCTAACTTCCAGAAATATGAAAAAGCTCACTCAAAGTTTCTTTTGCATTTGGATGAATTATCTCTTGGATTACCGAATTCTAGCGAAATTGAAATCTTACGTCGTCGTCATAATGATTTACATCAGTTAAGCAAAAGATTAACCCATTCCCAAGACATCACGAAGCAAAAACAAGATTTAAAATCCATTAATTGGTTTGCCGCAGACATTAATTTTTCTTTGAAATCATTAGTTGAATACGTTCATACGATGGAATTGCAAACAGAACAGTCTGCGGCTCAACTCAAGAGAGATAACCGCATTTTTCAAGCTCTATTGATCGTCGGATTATCTTTTGTTGTTTTCTGGCAATGGAAATGGATTATTTTACCGGTTATTGAATCCCTCGATCAACTTCAGTATGGGACTAAAAAAATTGGGAAAGGAGAACTCAATTATCGTCTTAATATCATCACTGGTGACGAAATTGAGTCCGTAGCCAACACGTTCAATAATATGGCGGAACAACTATCGGATTCGTACCAAATGATGGAACAAAAGGTTATTGATCGAACTACGGAACTAGAAGAGAGCAATCGCCAGTTAAAGATGGTGCTAGCCGAGCTTAAAGAGACTCAATCTCAATTAATCCAAAATGAAAAAATGTCTAGCTTAGGGCAAATGATTGCAGGGATTGCCCATGAAATTAATAATCCAGTTAACTTTGTTTATGGCAATCTTAATTATTGCGAACAATATATTAACGATCTTATCTATTTGATCAATCAGTATCAGAAAGATTACCCTCAGCCAAGTCAAGGCGTACAAGCAGTCTTTGAGGAAATCGATCTGGAATTTTTGAAAAAAGATATTAAAGACATTTTGAATTCAATGAAAGCAGGGGCTATCCGAATTCGAGATATTGTCAAATCGCTACGGACGTTTTCTCGTCTTGATGAAGCAGAAAGGAAAGAAGTAGATATTCATGAAGGGATTGAAAGTACTTTGATGATTTTGCAGCACCGTATCAAGCCGAACCCTGATTTGGGAGGAATTGAAATTGTTAAAGACTATGGAGATTTGCCTAGGGTGGAATGTTATGCCAGTCAGTTAAATCAGGTGTTTATGAATGTCTTAGCTAATGCAATTGATGCCTTAGAAGATCGAGTGAATTCTGAACAGCCCGGTCAAATTACTATTGTGACTCAGGTAACGGAAAATAGATTTCTTCAGATTCAGATTCGGGATAATGGCCCTGGTATTGATGAAACGACTCAAGATCGCCTTTTTGATCCGTTTTTCACAACTAAACCAGTGGGTAAAGGAACGGGTTTAGGATTGTCTATTAGCTATCAAATTGTGGTTAATCAACATAAAGGACAGCTATATTATCAGTCTCAGTTGGGAGAAGGGACAGCATTTATAATTGAGATTCCTTGTACACAGCAGATGTTAATCAGTAATCCGTCATGAGGGATGAGTCATAAGTAGGAGTTTTTCCCCATTTCCCCACCCTAGTGCGAAGCACTGTATGATATGGCTTGCAGTTCTATTATCCTTATCCATTGTGTCGTTATCTTTGAGTCTTGAAACCCAAGCTGCTCTGAAATATCTTCAGGTGTTTAGCGTGCAACCGGAGTCTGTGGATCTGAGTGTACCAGAGCAACGGCAGCAACTGCGATCGCAGTTAATCCAGATTACAAGTCTAGCCGATCATCATAATTTTGGGGTTTGTGCCGATCAAGGGACGGAAGGGTTTACCGCTCTTGCCCATTATTTGAGCGCTTTGGGCTATCCGGTTCCCTTTAATCTGGTGCAGCTACCAGCAATCGATGAACCAGTTTATATTAAATTCAATGGCCAGACCTTAGCCCATTATCACGATAGTTATACTGGAGATTATCGGGGCGTTTTGATTTCTTGTTTATCTTCTGACTACGATCAACTCAATGGAACCTTTGGATATTTCCCTTTAAATCTATTTGACGATCATGTAATCGTTACTCAGTCTTAAATTGTTCGTCTAAGACCAGCGATTGATGGGTTCTTGAGAGACAAGTGGCTTAAGACTCTTGTTAAAACTGACATCAAAAACCCGGTAGCTTGTTTAGGAATAAACTACCGGGAAGGTCAACAGATGCATAGAACTTAAGCGTTTCTCTCACAAAGTTTCAACACAGATTAGAACTCTATCCATTCAGACAAAGACTCACCATTAAACGGTTGTACGCCAACGCTGGGATATTGATCGCGGTTGGGGCTAAAGATTTCGCCAATCGCATCAAACATATACATCACCATGTCGTTTATAGCAGAAAACATGTCCATAACTCTCTCCTTTCTTGCAATTGAGATCATTGATTGATTCTTCTATATTTTGATTATAGCAATCCCCTGACAAGTGGGATCGCTACGCTACTATTCTTTATATTCTGTTGCGTTTAGTCATATGAATAGTTGCAAAAATACATGAAAAAATCTTCATGTATTTAGATAAAGAAGATGGTGAGTGATTACTTCATAATAAGGGGAGAGTCTCTATATACAGCGCTTTGCGCTGGGGAATAGGGAATAGGGTTGTGGTACATAGAAAGAGGATTCAAGCTTGTGTTTCATAACGCAAGCAAAATGCTGTAAGAGGACAGGAAGATGGGGGACAAGTAATATTGGTGTCAAAAACTATAATAGATAAGGGCAGATAGCCATTTCTGCGATCGCTAACACGAGAATAAGCGAGCTAATGTCTTGTTTTTGATGATGTGAATTCGATTTTCTGAAAAAATGGTTGACACATTTATGGTTATATCTACTATAATAAGAAGGGAAGTAGCCTTAAAGGAGGCGATCGCCAAGATGGAAGACTCCTTACTCACCCTGAACCCAGAAGACAATAGCCTATTGACAGACCTCTATCAGCTCACGATGAACGCCTGTTACATCGGTGAAGGTATAGAGGCACATCGAGCCAGCTTTGAACTGTTCACGCGCCGTTTACCCCCAGGTTTCGGTTACCTGATTGCCATGGGAGTGCAACCGGCACTGGAGTATTTGCAAAACCTAGCATTTACGCCTGCTCAGATCGAAGCGCTACGAGCAACCGGCATTTTTAACCATGCGCCTGAAACATTCTGGACAAAGTTAGCTCAATTTCAATTTACTGGCGATGTTTGGGCTGTACCTGAAGGAACGGCTATTTTTGCCAATCAACCCCTGTTGAGAATAGAAGCCCCCCTTTGGCAAGCTCAACTGGTAGAAACCTATTTACTCAATACCTTAAATTATCAAACCCTAATCGCAACCAAAGCTGCCCGAATGCGGGATAGGGCTGGCGATAATGTCTCAATTCTAGAATTCGGCACCAGACGCGCCTTTAGTCCCCAGGGGGCAATGTGGGCAGCACGATCCGCTCTAGCGGGGGGAATGGATGGTACATCCAATGTACTAGCCGCCCTGAAATTGGGTCGCAACCCAGTCGGAACGATGTCTCATTCTTTAGTTATGGCGATCGCTGCCTGCGAAGGCACAGAAGATGCTGCCTTTCAAGCCTTTTACCGCTATTTTCCCCGCGCTCCCCTACTGATCGACACCTATGATAGTCTGGCAGCAGCCGAACGATTAGCCGAGCAGATGCAAGCAGGAACTCTAGACGTTGCAGGTATTCGTCTAGACTCGGGCGATCTGGTTTCCCTTTCCCAGAACATCCGCCAACAGTTACCTGGAGTTCCCATCTTTGTCAGTGGAGACATTGACGAATATGAAATGCAGCGCTTAAACCAAGGAGGGGCTTGTATTGACGGTTATGGAATAGGAACAAAATTAGTTACCGGTTCCCCAGTGAATGGAGTCTACAAACTGGTAGACATTGAACAGATACCCGTCATGAAACGCTCCATCGATAAAGTCAGTTATCCCGGACGCAAACAAATCTTTCGGCGATCTAGTGAGGGAAAATATAGTGGAGATCGCCTAGGTTTAATCAACGAATCCCCTGAACCGGAAGAAATGCCCCTTTTGCAACCCATGCTCAAAGCCGGACAACCCTTCGTCCCTCCCGACTCCCTGGATATCATCCAAGAGCGTACCCGCACCTGTGTCCTGAATCTTCCCCCCTCCTGTCGCCATCTAGAAGATCCCACCCCTCTCCCCATGGAAATTTCCGCTAAACTACAACAACTGATCGAGGAGATGGAGGGATAGGGGGATGGGGGAGATCTCCAATGACCAATTACCGATGACCAATGACCAATTACCTATGCTCAAAACTGTTGCTCTTTTTGGAACCAGCGCCGATCCACCCACTCAGGGACATCGAACGATTCTTGAATGGTTGAGCCAACACTATGATTATGTAGCAGTTTGGGCCTCAAATAATCCATTTAAGAATCACCAAACCCCTTTAGATCATCGTCTGGCGATGCTTGACCTATTGATCGAAAATCTCAAAGACCAATATCCTAATATTGGCTTATATCCGCAACTGGGCTATTCGCGATCGCTAGAATCAGTAACCGAAGCCCGTCACCTCTGGCCTCAAGAACGGTTTATCCTTGTGGTAGGTTCCGATCTGATCGCCCAAATGCCCAAGTGGTATCAAATCAAAACTTTATTGGAGAACGTTGAAGTTTTGATTGTACCGAGATCGGGCTATGCCATCAAGTCAGAGCAAGTCCAAGCGCTCGTCGAGTTGGGAGCAGAAGTGGCGATCGCCGATTTTGATGTTCCACCTGTGTCCTCAACAGCGTATCGTGAAAGAAAGGAGACCCAAGTTATTACGCCTCCCATCCAGGATTACATCCATCGGGAGCAGTTGTATCATGCCAGAGAGCCATTCAAAACAAACTCACAAAGAGCCGTTAGCTGATTTTAAGGTGGGCGTAGATAACGTCATCTTTTCCGTTGATAGCGTCCTCAACCGACTCCTCGTCCTCCTAGTGATGCGTCATGAAGACCCCTATCTCAATCAATGGAGTTTACCCGGAACCCTCGTCCGTCGCTCCGAATCCCTTGAACAAGCAGCCTATCGCATTCTCTCAGAAAAAATTCGCGTCCAAAATCTCTATCTGGAACAACTCTATAGCTTTGGTGACCCTGGACGCGATCCGAGGGAAGCGCCCGATCAATATGGAGTTCGGTATCTTTCGGTCAGTTATTTTGCCTTAGTGCGTTTTGACGAAGCTCAACTCATTGCCGATGGAGTCAGTGGTATTGCTTGGTATCCCATTCATCAAGTGCCAGACCTAGCATTCGATCACAATCAGATCCTAGAATATGGCTACAGACGTTTACGCAACAAATTGGAATATAGTCCCGTGGCCTTCGATGTCCTACCGGAGATGTTCACCCTCAACGACTTGTATCAGCTCTACACTGCGGTGTTAGGGGAAAATTTTTCAGACTATTCTAACTTCCGCGCTCGGTTGCTGAAGTTGGGATTTCTCTATGACACAGGGGTGAAAGCATCACGGGGAGCAGGAAGACCTGCAAGCCTTTATCGATTTGATGCGGAAGCGTTCGATTTACTAAAAGATAAACCCATGGTGTTTATTTGATGAGTGCGATCGCATGACTAAAATCTACAATAACCCCGGACAAATCCATCAAGCCGAACGGATTGAAGTAACAATTCGTTATCAGTTTAATGAAAAGGAATATCTTTGGCAACTGCTGAAGTCAGGTCGAGTGTTAATGGAGGGCAAAGCTCTCGATGAATCAGGCGATCGCTTGCTATTTCTGGGAGAAGCAGTTTTACAGATGATTGCCGCTGATTGTTGTTATGAACGACCCAAAGCTTGGATTGAATTTCTAGAACCGAAAACCTTGGGACAATTAGCCGAGCAATTGGAAGTAACCAATTGGATACAAATTCGGGTCGATCATCCCGGACACTGGTCCGATGAACGGTTGATTCATTTAGGAGAGTTCCTAAAACTGCTCACGGGTCTCATTTACCTCGATTGTAATTTTTATCAGGTTCGGGATTGGTTTGTGGGGCAAGTCATTGGAATTGATAATCCCCTCATTCCCCCAAATTATCCGGGGAGTGGTTTACCCTATCGCGATTTCTCTCATTTGGGCAAATCTGCCTTAAACTTAATTGCCAGTGATTACTTATTTGCTCGATTTCCCGGAGTACCCAAAGAGGTCTTATGTCATATTCGAGAAGGGTGTAAGGAAAAAATGCTAGATCTGGGTGAATTCGAGGAAAAAACCTTGGGAAAACACTATGTAAAAGGTCGATTTATTTTTGTGAGAAATAAGTTAATTTCTTTGATTCAAAAAGCTGAAAAATAAGTAGCTTGTTTAAATTAAATCCTATTTTCTTGTCTTCAGGATATGGTGACAACTAGGGTTTCTTTGTACCCAATTCCCCATTACCAGCGCAAAGCGCTATAAGTTATGAAAATTGCTATCGCTCAACTCAATCCCACGATTGGTGATTTAGAAAAAAATGCCCAAATGATCCTCAAATCAGCAGAAATTGCTGCTGCTCAGGGCGCTCTAGTCTTGCTCACGCCTGAATTATCTCTTTGTGGTTACCCTCCCCGTGATTTGTTAAATTATCCAGTTTTCGTTGATAAAATGAATCACTTAATCGAAGATTTAGCTCAGAAAATCCCACAAAATTTGATAGTTTGTGTGGGGACAGTAACCCGAAATGTAGCCGCAACTAAACAAGGAGGAAAAGAATTATTTAATAGTGTTGTAGCTCTCTACAACGGAGAAATTTTAGCTGAATTTCATAAACGATTGCTACCAACCTATGATGTCTTTGATGAAGACCGTTACTTTGAAGCGGGCCATGAAAGTCAAGTGTTAGTCATACAGACGGATCGAGTCAATCTGAGGATTGGAGTCACCATTTGTGAGGATTTATGGAATGATGAACAATTTTGGGGAAAGCGGTCTTATCCCATTAATCCTTTGGCGGATTTAATGGATAAAAATGTGGATATTGTTGTTAATCTATCTGCCTCCCCATATAGCTTAAATAAGCCAGGGTTAAGACGCTCGATGTTAAGCTATAGCGCCAGTCGATATCAAGTCCCGATTCTTTATGTGAATCAGGTCGGTGGTAATGATGATTTGATTTTTGATGGTCATAGTTTGGCGGTCAATAAAACAGGAAAAGTTGTGGCTCAGTTACAAGGATTTAAGTCTGATTTTCAAGTCCTCACTTTCGATCAAAAACAGCAGGATTTGCTGGGCGATTCTCAACCTCTTTCTGAGGATGAAAACTTGGAGATTTGGTCAGCATTGGTATTAGGAGTTCAGGACTATGCTCGTAAATGTGGGTTTGGTCAAATTGTGTTGGGATTAAGTGGAGGAATTGATTCTGCTTTAGTCGCAGCGATCGCCGCAGAAGCGATCGGTCCGTCTGAAGTTCTCGGTGTCCTCATGCCTTCCCCGTATAGCTCAGAACACTCGATTACGGATGCTCTGCAATTGGCTCAAAACCTCGGTATTCAAACCCAAACCCTTGCCATTGGGGACTTAATGAGCGGTTTCGATCGCACCCTTGAACCCCTATTTGCTCAAACAAAACCCGGTGTAGCGGAAGAAAATATCCAATCTCGCATTCGGGGAAACCTGTTAATGGCGATCGCCAATAAATTTGGTCATCTGCTTCTCTCTACCGGTAATAAATCGGAGATGGCGGTCGGATATTGCACACTCTACGGAGATATGGACGGCGGTTTAGCGGCGATCGCCGATGTTCCCAAAACCCGCGTTTATAGCCTCTCTCGTTGGCTCAACCAGCACTCAGGAAAAGAACTTATCCCCGAACATATCTTAGTTAAACCCCCCAGTGCCGAACTCAAACCCAATCAATGCGATCAGGATTCTCTCCCCGATTACGATACCCTCGATGATATTCTCCAGCGTCTCATCCACGATCATCAATCCCCGGAGGCGATCGCCGAGGCAGGTCACGATCCAGCCATCATCAATAAAGTGTTACACTTGGTCAAACGGGCTGAATTTAAGCGTCGCCAAGCGCCTCCTGGCTTGAAAATCACCTCCAGAGCCTTCGGTACAGGATGGCGAATGCCGATCGCCGCCAAAGGTATTCCCAGTCTAACGAGTAAAGAATAAGAAAGACGGAAAGCACGATCAGAGGTTTTAAGACATGATCCAGAACGTGACTCAAAATCCCCAAAAGCTATTCACGTCTGATTGCGTAACTTCGGGTTCACCCACTCATTCAATCCTTCACCCACTAAGGATAACCCCACCACCATCAACGTCATCGCCATGCCAGGAAAAAGGGCAGTCCACCAAATACCTGTGGGTAGAACTTCTAGGGCTAATCTGAGATCGTGTCCCCATTCCGGAATGTCTTCAGGTAACCCTAAACCGAGAAATCCTAAACCCCCTAATGTCATGATCGCATCGGCTCCATTGAGGGTAAATAATACGGGCACGCTTTGAATCACATTGAGAAATAAATAGCGGGTTAAAATGCGCCAAGTCGAAGCTCCCATGGCTTGCGCTGCTTCCACATAGAGTTCCGTTTTGACGCTGATCGTGTCGTTGCGAACGACACGATAATATTGGGGGACATAGGCAATACTGAGGGCGATCGCCGCATTCAAAATTCCTCGTCCCACCACAAACGCTAACGTAATTGACAACAACAAGCCCGGCAACGTATAAAGGGTATCCATGGCGAATAAGACGACGCGATCGAACTTCCCCCCCTTATAACCACTCACCAACCCCAGAGGAACGCCCACCATAATACTCAGGAGCGTGGCTAAAATCACCACTTTCCAAGCCGCTTGCGCTCCAAACAAAGTACGAGAAAACACATCATAGCCCAACCGGGTTGTACCAAACCAATATTGGCCAGAAGGTGGTGCTTGGGGCGGGTTCATCAGCGCTTCTGTGGGATCTTGCAACCATCCCCAAGCCTGGAAAACCGGGGCAAATAAGGCAACAATCAGGAAAAATAGGGTAATGATCGTCCCGATCGCCATTAACCGCATCGAAAGATTCGGCGATCGCCCCACCAACCGAGAAAACCATCCAGACTTAACAGAAGCCATAATTTAAGCTACCGTATGGCCAGCCGCCGTAATTGCGCCATGGATCTCCTGCTCTGACGATCCTGTTTCCACCGTCACCGCTTTCGTTTCCAAGACAATATTCACTTGGGCGCTACTGTCTGTTTTGGCGATCGCCTTCTTCACTGTATCCACACAACCCTCGCAAACCATTGACGGAACCTTAAACTCCAACTTCATAAATTTAACCCTTACATTACTCAACCCTAGTATTGTGTCATCCCCCGCGCTACCAAGCAATCTCCCGATCGCCCCATCCCCCTATCCCCCCATCCCCTTTCCTGGTACTCTAGTGTCCGACTGGCCCTTAATTCAATTCAACTAAAAAAATCCTTATGACCATTATTGCCGACAACTTCGCTATTGATATCAATAGCTACAAAGCTCTCACCCTCGACCCCAGCCAACCCCAACTCACCGACGAACAACGGGAAGCCCTCAAATACAACATTCAACTCTGTCGCGATACCCTCATCTTCTTCACCGCAACCGGTGCAGCCAAAGGTGTCGGCGGACACACAGGTGGACCTTACGATACCGTACCTGAAGTCATGATTCTCGATGCCTTCTTCCGGGGAGCGCCTGATAAATTTGTCCCCATCTTCTTCGATGAAGCTGGACACCGTGTCGGAACCCAGTACCTCATGTCCGTCCTTAATGGAGACATGCCAGCGGAAAAACTGCTCCACTATCGCGAAGCCCATCACCACCTCCCCGGACACCCCGAACTCGGTTTAACTCCCGGTGTAAAATTTAGTTCTGGACGTTTAGGTCATATGTGGCCCTACGTTAATGGAGTTGCCCTAGCCAACCCTGGCAAAACAGTCTTCTGTCTCGGTTCCGATGGTTCCCAGCAAGAAGGAAACGACGCAGAAGCTGCCCGGCTAGCCGTCGCCCAATACATCAATGTCAAACTGATTATTGATGATAACGATGTCACCATTGCCGGCAATCCATCTAAGTATTTACCCGGATTTAACGTTGCCCAAACCCTTGCCGGTCATGGCGTGAAAATTCTCGAAGGCAATGGAGAAGACATTGATGACCTCTACGGTCGTCTCTGCGAAGCTATCAATACTCCTGGCCCTGTTGCAGTGATTAACAAGCGTCCCATGTGTCCTGGTATCGAAGGACTCGAAGGATCGAATCACGGTCATGATGTCATTTCCTTAAAATTGGCACTGCAATATTTAGAACAACGGGGTCATACCGCCGCTGTTGAATACCTCAAGGCTATTGAAAAACCTTCACAAAGCTATACCTTCCTCGGTTCTAGTGACAAAGTTGGCTCGAACCGGAATGTCTTTGGAGAATCTGTAGTTGCCATCCTCGGACGCATGAGTGAAGAGGAGCGCAAGCAAAATGTTCTCTGCGTTGATAGCGACTTAGAAGGCTCCTGTGGCTTAAACAAAATCCATGCAGCTCATCCAGAGATCTTTGTCAGTGGCGGCATTATGGAGCGGGGGAACCTCTCTGCGGCTGCTGGGTTTGGCATGGAGAAAGGCAAGCAAGGGATTTTTGCTACCTTCAGCGCCTTTCTAGAGATGTGCATCTCCGAAATTACCATGGCTCGCCTCAACTATTCTAATCTCCTCTGTCATTTCTCCCATGCGGGAATTGATGACATGGCAGACAATACCTGTCACTTCGGCATCAATAATCTGTTTGCCGATAATGGGTTAGATGATGGCTATGAAACCAGGGTTTATTTCCCAGCCGATGCCGGACAAATGAAGGCTTGCGTGGAAGCAGTTTTCCCTCAACCGGGACTGCGGTTTATTTTCTCCACTCGTTCTAAAGTGCCCTTCTTACTCGATAGTGAAGGTAAGGAACTCTATGGTGAAGGCTATACCTTTACCCCTGGCAAAGATGAAGTGATTCGCGAAGGAACTGCCGGTTATATTGTCAGCTTTGGGGATGGTCTCTATCGCGCTCTAGATGCAGTTGAGCGGTTGAAGCAAGACGGTATTGATGTGGGTTTAATTAATAAATCCACCCTCAATGTAATCGATGAAGAGATGATGACCAAGGTCGGAAATGCTCCCTTTGTCTTGGTGGTTGAATCCTTTAACCGCAAAACGGGTTTAGGTAGCCGGTTTGGTTCCTGGTTACTGGAGCGGGGATTAACACCGAAATTTGCTTATTTGGGTGTGCATAAGGAAGGATGCGGTGGACTGTGGGAACAGTTCCCCTATCAAGGCATTGACCCCGTTGGCATTATGGATAAGGTGAAGGCGTTAGTCGGTTAATTCTGATCGCCAATGGGCATAGAAATCGGGTTTCTGCAAGAAACCCGGTTTCTCGACACATTAATTGAGTTTATTTTTTCCGATCATGCATTAGAAATAGTTTTAGTTTTCATCTAAGGAGCCTCCATATTGAAGTGAGAGAGTAACAGAAGGTATAGTTGCAGGTGAGAAGGTTTCCCCCTACTCCTGTCAGGGCACTTTCTCCTCTAAGGGGAAATCATCCGTTATTCTAGAGATCGTAGAGAGTGAAAACCAGTATATCGACCAAGGGTAAACTAAACAGAACATGGATATTACGGAGAAACTCAACCGTCTACAGACCCTATTTACTCAAATGGATCGGGCGCTGATTGCCTATTCTGGGGGGATTGATAGTACATTGGTGGCAAAAATTGCCTACGATCGCCTGGGCGATCGCGCCCTAGCAATAACGGCTGAATCCCCGTCTCTGTTGCCGGAAGATCTAGAGGAGGCTAAGGTGCAGGCGGCGGCGATCGGGATTACCCATAAAATTGTCCAAACCCACGAAATGGACAATCCTAACTATACGTCGAATCCGATCAATCGTTGCTATTTCTGTAAAAGTGAACTCCACGATACTCTAAAACCCCTAGCCGAAGCCTGGGGTTATCCGTATGTTATTGATGGGGTGAATGGAGATGATTTACAGGATTATCGCCCCGGAATTCAAGCCGCAAAAGAGCGAGGAGCGCGATCTCCATTAGCCGAAGTTGGCGTAACCAAAGCTGAAGTACGAGAACTCTCCAAATATCTGCAACTTCCCTGGTGGGATAAACCGGCTCAACCTTGTCTGAGTTCTCGCTTTCCCTACGGCGAAGAAATTACCCTCTCTAAATTACAACGGGTAGGACGAGCCGAGCGCTATTTACGGCAACTCGGCTTAACCCAAGTTCGGGTACGCTCGGAAGGGGAAAGTGCCAGAATTGAACTCCCCCCAGAACAGATTCAATCCTTTGTTCTCTCCACCCATTTACCGGAATTGGTGAAACAGTTTCAAGATTTTGGTTTTCTCTATGTCACCCTCGACTTAGAAGGCTATGTCAGCGGCAAACTCAATCGCGTATTGGGGGAAGTCACGAAGATTTAGCTAAAACGTTAAACACAAACAAAAAAATCTATAGCAGTGAAAGAGTTGATTAGGATAGTGAGGCTATGGTTTGAGGCAAGAGGCAATAGAAAATTTCCTAACTCTCCTTTCTCAGCTATATCTTTCTCTATTTTCCGAACAACTGTGGTTGCACTCTGATTCTTGATGGGAGTGTCGTTAACTGTCATCAGAAAAACTTCTCCCGATCTTGGAAAGTAGAAAAAGATGGATAGAATAGAAATTATTAATATCCTTATTCGTAAGTTAAGGCAATCATGATCGTCTCCATTCTTTCCTGGAAATTTAACTATTTCTTTAGACTAGCGCAAGAAATTGGCTATTCAAACTTTTTATACCGTTATGGATTGCGTGGATTCCATAAGATCCTCAAACTCAATCAAAAAATGGTTTTATTCAACAATGTGGAAATGATATTACCTTTTGGAAGTCGGTTTGGTACAGAGCTTTTCCTCAAAAGAGAGAAGTTGGATTGGGGATCAGAAGCTTTATTAACTCAGTTTTTAGATCGGGAAAAAATATTTATTGATGTCGGTGCAAATATTGGATACTACAGTTTGCTTGCAGCTCCACTATCGCGTGAAGTTTATGCCTTTGAACCCGATCCAAGAGTCATTAAAATTCTAGAAGATAATATTTCACAGTTTCAAAATTGTCACATTGTGAAAGAGGCACTGTACTCTGAAGTGGGAACCATGGAAATTTCTTTGAAAGCCATGCCTGAACTGAATTCACTGGTGAGAACTAAGATAGAAGATGAAGTTGAAAAAATGACGGTCAAAGTTAACACTTTAGAAAATTTTATGACTGAGTTTCCTTCAGTAAAAGTTGCCGGAATTAAGACAGATGCTGAAGGCGCAGATTTTGAGATTTTATTAGGCGCAAAAAAACTGCTTTCCCGAGATCAACCCTTGGTTTTATCTGAGGCTTACCCCAATACAAAACTACTAAATTTCATTGAATCTATTGGCTTTTCGTGTTATGCATTCGTGAAGCCAAAAAGCAAGGAGAATCATCAATCTAAGCCTCAATTGATGAGAATTCAAGAACAGCCGAAGAAGTACCGAACTAAAATGATTTTTATAGTTCCTGCTAGACTAGTGGCAGAGTTTGAAAAAATAGCAAATTCCTAATACAGCAGTTCCCCCGATCGCTATGCTTGACCAAATTGCTAAAGCCTTTAAACGGAAAGACTATCGTACAGCCCAAAACTTGCTGAAGAATTTCTTGCAAAAAGAACCCCGAAATCCCTGGGGACGACTGTATGCGGGACGATTATATGAGGAAAAAAGGAAACTGGACTTAGCTGAATCCATTTATCGGCAATTATTACAGCAAGCAGAACATCCGAAAATTGTTGCTCAAGCTCGCTCTGGACTGCAACGACTGCAAAGCCAAAAAGAAGCTCAGGAACAGCAACAACGACAACAGGCGATCGCCAGAGTCAGCAAAGATCCGAACCAAGCCAAACCTGGCCTATTAATTATTGAACCCGTCATTGGAGAAGCGCGTAAAGCAGCAGCCAAAGAATTTTCGCGGATCATGAACCTGGACTCTTATAGTGCCCAACGGCAACTCCCTGGACGGTTTTGGCGTTTGCATCGCACGGGGAATATAGGCGAATTGGGGATTTATGGTCAAGAATTGCGAGAGGTGGGAATTCCGGCGTTTTGGGTGAATTTAGAGAAAATTGAGCAGATCCGGGTGTTTCGGGTGCAGTCGATTTCGGAACTGGGAAAAACGGTTAGTATAATGTGCCATGATGAATCCAATCAGTTGGGAACGTTGAGTTTTGAATGGTCAGAAGTGGCACAACGGGTGGAGGGAAAGTTACCTGTTTTTGAATCAGTGGTGATGTTAGTGAGCGGAAAACAGGAGAGGGTGGAGCGCACTCAGGATTATGTTTATCTGTGTGATTTACATCTTCCCCAGAGAAATTGTGTACTACGGTTTTGCGATCGCTCCTTTGACTTTCATCATAGTGTAGGGATTATTCCCCCAGATACTCCTCGCTCTCAACTGAGTACCCGTCTTCAATGGAATAGCTTAATTCAAGTGATGATTCAATATCTGCCCCAGACTCCCCTTTGGTCAGATTTTACCCCTTTTGCGGAAACCGTCTTACAGGAAGCTAAAGTAGTGGCAGATCCAAGAGATTTGTTTGCGGAGATTCGCCCCTATATTGATATTTTCCGTAGAGCAGAAACAGAAACCACCTGGGATCGCGCTTTTGCCCTGTACAGTGGCTTAGTATTCTGCCGTAAAGCAGATTAAATATTCATGAGAATTGCAATTGCTCATCATGGGGCGATCGCCACGGCTACGCTGCAACGGATGTTAGAGGGTGTGGCTGACTACCAAGTGATTTGGACAGCATCGGATGGAGCAGAAGCAGTGGTTAAATGCCATCAAAACCGGCCGGATTTAATCTTAATGGATCTGGATTTGCCGGCGATCAATGGTGTAGAAGCAACCCGGCAAATTATGAAACAGTCCCCCTGTGCCATTCTCATCGTGACTGCAAATGCTAAACAAAAGGTGGCTCAAGTTTATGCTGCCATAGAACAGGGGGCGATCGATGCAGTTGATCGACCGGTTTTGAGTGGCGTAACCCCCAATAGTGCTGATCGGTTGCTCTCTAAAGTCGCTAAAGTGGGTAAACTTCTCAAACCTACTCCCTCAAAATCCTTCCATTCCCTCCCAAAACGATCCCCTCCCTTAGTAGCCATTGGAGCGTCAACAGGTGGGCCGAAAGCCTTAGCCACGATCCTTTCACAACTCCCGGTTAACTTTAGAGGCGCTATTGTTATTGTTCAGCATGTGGATGCCCAATTTTCCAGTGGCTTAGTAGACTGGTTGCGACAACAAACCCCCTTACCGGTCAGAATAGCAGCGAGCGGCGATCGCCTGCTCTCCGGAACAGTTCTCGTTGCTGGTACAAACGATCACCTCTACCTCAAACCCAACTTAACGCTTGCCTACACCCGAGATCCCCGCCATAACCCCTATCGTCCTTCTGTAGATGTATTTTTTAAGAGCCTCGCTCAACACTATACCCATCAAGGTATCGCGGTCTTACTGACTGGAATGGGTCGAGATGGGGCAGAAGGATTACAGTTACTCAAGGGCCAAGGTTGGCACACCATTGCCCAAGATCGACACAGTTGTGTGGTTTACGGAATGCCGAAAGCGGCTATAGAGTTAGAGGCGGCGATCGAGGTTTTATCCCTAGATGCTATTCCCAAAGGGATCATGTCCCGGATGGGGAGATGGGGAATAGTTAGATGAGTTCATGCAGACATGACACAGTATTCGAGTAAGGCGAGTAACCAACTGGAGAGAGAATTTTACCCCCTGCTATGGAAGCAACGCTCCCCCAAGATCTACATCTGTCAAAATTGTACCGGTGAGATCGGCTCCCGTTAAGTCCGCATGACTTAAGAGCGCTCCGGTTAAATCCGCATAACTGAGGTCAGCATAGCGCAGACTCGCTTCTCGTAAATCCGTTTGAAACCCTCGCAGTCTTCGCCCTAATCCTAAATTGGCACGACAGAGAATGGCTCGATCTAAGTTCGCTCGGTGGAGAATCGTTTGGCTGAGATTGGCGTAGCTTAAGTTAGCTTCTGAGAAGATAACATCTTCTAAGTTTGTGGGTTGGTCAGAAGTGGGACGCAAATCTGCATCGAGCAGAATGGCTTGGGATAGGTTAGCTCCTTTCAACGTTGCACCACAAAGGCTCGCTTTGATGAGATTAGTACGAGTTAAATTGGCTTGGTCTAACTTTGCTCCACTCAAATCTGTATCGCGTAAAATAGCTTGCGTCAAGTTAGCTTGCGTTAAGTTAGCTCCCCAGAGTAAAGCTTCACTGAGGTTGACCCCATTGAGTTTAGTGCCAGAAAAGTTGCTTTTTCCCAGTCGAGCTTGTCGGAAATCTGTGCCGGAAAAATCAGCATCAGAGAAATCGATCTCGACTAATTCTATATCTTTGAGGTCAAGTCCTTGAAATTGGCGATCCCCTCGATTATACCGTTCTAGTAGTTCAGATAGATTTACCACAGTTGTCCAACCTTGTTCTATTGCCACGATCGCAAACAATCTTTACTCTACCAAGGATGGCTACTTATAGGATATTGATCGCCAGAACTCTTAGTTATTCGGCCAGAAGCGCTCCCAAAACAAATTCATGGGCACATAAATTACTGGGGCCCAAAGGCTACTGAGAATGGCTGAACATAGAGCAATTTGTTGATGAGCTAACCAAATACTGGAGAAATCGCGATCGCCAATCAACACCAACTGAAGCGCAATCACCGTCTCCGCCAACAGTGTCATCCCGAAGGTGAGTAGAGCCACCGAAATAAAATCCTCTTGGAAATACCGATCTTTTTGGAATTTACCCGTCAAAAATCCGACTAAAACCAATCCCAGCATATGAGTGGGTGAGGCATTAACCACCCCATTTTCCAAGAGAGGATAGGGAGAGGTGAGGGCATCTTGGAGTAAACCTAAGCCTAAACCGGCGATCGCCCCTTGCCAAGCATTGCGCTTCAGACTCCAAACCACCACCCACACCAATGCCCAATTTACCCCAATTCCCAACAACTCCATACCCGGTAATCGGGTAAACATAATCAGGGCACACAACAGGATAGACAAACCCGTTAGGCTAATATTAACCAAACGGCCCAAAGAAGCCAGGCGATCGAGCAATTGTTTTACCACAGTCTATTTCTACTCATTTAACTCATTCAACTCCAAATCCACAGCCGGTTTACCCTCAGAAACCATGACCCACTCTAAATGACCAATGGGAGCCGAAAACCGAACTTGTGCCTCTGGAGCAGGACTTTTTTTCAAATCTACTGACTCAACAATCCCAACCAATAAACCCGATTGAAAGCGAGGAGAATAGGGGGAGGTAAACACCTTGTATCCCGGTTTCACTTCCGGAACCTTATCAAAAAACTCCATCACCGCCTTACTTTGGCCCCTGCCATGCAAGATTCCCATATAACTGCGGTCTTTTCCCACTCGAATGGTTGCCCCTAACCGACTAGTGGGATCGCTTAAGAGTAACACTCGACTGGTATTTTCCGTGACACTAATGACCCGGCCGACCAAGCCTCCAGTACCCGTAACAATATAATCCTTCTCAATCCCATCCAAACTCCCTCGGCCCAGAGTAATTTGCTTCCACCAATGATCCGCACTGCGGCCAATAATGGGAGCAATCACCCCTTCCCGATTTGACTGTTCCTGATAGTCAATTAACTGCTTTAATCGGCTATTTTGCTGTTCGAGTTCTTCCACTTTCGCTTCTAACTCCAGCACCCGTGCCGTTGCTAACTGTTCTTGTTGAGGGGGATTTCCTTGGAAGGGTTCTACCAGACGGCCATAGAGTTCAAACACCAAAGTACCTTGAGTTTGCCGCACATAAACCGCCAAACCTAGGCCAACCACCATCAGCACTAAGTTTAACCAATGTCTTTCCCACCAGCGACGAATTTGACGTATATACATTCACTTTACATGCGCGATCGCGCACTAAAAACCCGTTCTAACTGCTTAAAGTTTTCCAAAACTCGGCCCGTGCCCAAAACCACACAACTCAAAGGATCTGCTGCCACATGGGTCACAATTCCCGTTTCATGGCTCACCAGAGTATCCAAACCCTGAAGCAGTGCGCCACCCCCAGCTAACATAATCCCTCGGTCGATAATATCAGCCGCTAATTCTGGAGGAGTCCGCTCTAGTGTCCGCTTTACCGCATCAATAATCATCGATAACGGCTCTGACATACTCTCGCGAATTTCACCCGCCTTAATGCTAACGGTTCTGGGCAAACCTGACAGTAAATGCAACCCCCGAACATCCATTGCCCCTTCATCAATCTCTGGGGTGGGATAGGCTGAACCAATTTGAATTTTGATATCTTCGGCAGTCCGTTCCCCAATGGTTAAATTGTGGACTTTTTTCATATACTGAATAATCGATTCATTCAGTTCATCACCAGCGACACGCACTGACTCACTAATTACCGTACCTTGTAAACTCAAAACGGCAACCTCTGTGGTTCCGCCCCCGATATCAATAATCATATTCCCCGTCGGTTCAGCCACCGGTAAGCCGGCTCCGATCGCCGCCGCTACGGGTTCATCTATTAAATATACATCCCGCGCCCCCGCTTGGGAAGCGGCTTCCATCACCGCTCGACGCTCTACCCCGGTAACACCTGAAGGAATGCCAATTACCATCCGTGGGGGGATCAATCCCTGTTTACCTTCATGCACCCGTTCGATAAAATGCTTAAGCATCAGTTCAGCCGTGTCGAAATCGGCAATGACTCCATCCCGCAAGGGTCGAAATGTCGTTACATTTCCTGGAGTCCGACCTAGCATTTTCTTTGCATCATCCCCAACTGCCAAAGGTGCTTTGGTTTCCGTGTCTATCGCCACCACCGATGGCTCTTGCAACACAATTCCCTTGCCCGATACATAAACTAATGTATTTGCAGTACCGAGATCGATACCCATATCTCTTGAAAATCGACTAAATACGCCCACCTTTTTTTCTCTCCCGACTTCAATATGTCCAAATGTCTAGAATTGTAAAAATATAATAACTGACGTGGATTCTATTATGTTTTTGAGTTACCGTCCAGTCAGTTGCCCTAAATCTAGTCTGTATCCCCCCATTACCGCTTCGATCCGCTAAGGTAGATTAATTGTTCATCATTAGCAATGGTGTAATTCAAGATGGATCTCAATGTTGTACATTTAGTGGGTCGTGTTGGTATGGACCCAGATGTGAAGTATTTTGAGTCAGGTGCGGTCAAATGCAGACTGACGCTGGCTGTCAATCGTCCCACCCGACGAACAGATGAACCGGATTGGTTTAATCTAAATCTTTGGGGCAAAACGGCTCAACTGGCAGCCAACTACGTCCGTAAGGGCAGACAGATTGGGGTCATTGGTCGATTAGAGATTAATCAGTGGCAAGATTATACGACTCAAGCCCAGCGATCGAGTCCCATTATTACAGTAGATCGCTTAGAGTTTTTAGGATCTAAACGAGATGAGGAAACACAAGGAATGCACAGCGAATTCTGATCGGTATCGAGTCTGCTGAATCAGTACCCAAGTCTTCAATATCGAATGTTTAGGGTAACCGAGGCTTCTACCTGTTGCTCACCCCCGATAACTGGGCTTGGGGCAGATTCTGCTCGTGCAAAGTTTCCTCGATCCAACTGGATAGGAGAGGGCGCGCTGGCGTGATTAATCTGAACACTAACAATACCACGAGAGGTAAGATTGAGGGCATCTAGAACGATTTGGGCTTGTTTTTGAGCATCAGCGGTGGCTTGACGGAGGGCAACTTGTTGGGCTGCGGCAAGGGCTTCATCAGTAGCAATAAAGCTAATCCCATCAATACGAGTGGCTCCTGCTTGTACTGCGTCATCAATGAGGCTACCGGCTTTAGAAGTGTCGATGCGAAAGCTCACAGTGTTGGTGGCAGTGTAACCGATTAAGCGTTGAGTGCGATCGCTATAACTATAATTCGGTGTTAACCGAATACCCGTTGTTTCCAGGCGCTCCACTTGACGCTCTTGCAGTAAGTTCACCACCGCTGAAGACTGTCGAGCCACTTGTGCTTGTACCTCTTGGGCAGTTTTTCCCTGAACCTGTACCCCTAAATTGACCCTAGTTAGGGTAGTTGGAATCTGTTCTATCCCTCTTCCAGTTACCGTTAAGGTTTGCAGCAGTTGCTGTTGTTCCTGAGCATTAACGGGTTTGGGAGTATAGAAGTTTCCCATCACTACTGAAAACCCTATTACCCCTAGAGCCAAAGGCAAGATAGACCAACGTCCCCAACCTTGGCCAGATGTAGAACTGGATTTGTAAATTGGATGCATAATGAGAGTCAATCCTCCTGAGAGTGTGTCTATATCCTCTTAGTTTGTCTGACCGATCCCGATCCGAGGATACGGTTACCATTTTTGTAACTCTTGTCTATTCCCAACTCTTTACTCCCCATTTCAGGAGATTTCTCCGTAGATCGCCCCCTTTCTGTTTACACAAACTTCATCAAGACCGTTGACTTTATGACGTTTATGTACAGTTACCCTCATTACTCTTGAATTAGAGAATAAAAAGGTTTATAAATAAATTACTGAGGCGCAACGAACCGAAGCCGGCGGATTAACGACCTGCTCAGGTGAGTGATGTGAAGGGACTGAAAGATCGCTAACGTAGCTGATTCAAAGGTTTCTGTTCAGTAAAAGTGTTAACATAAACTCCTAGAACTTTTCTATACGGTGGTGCAGCGCGTGCATAGCCGTATTTTTTTTGATATAGCTTCCGCTTGAAGGTACATTGACCTTAAGTAACTTGGCCCAGATTATAAATTATATGGCTTGACAAAAACAAAAATAGATGAAACAGACTTTTCTTTTGAAACACCATAAGTCATACCATAGTGATACTACTGTAGAGGATAGGAATCAAATTGAAAAGCTTCATAAAGGCTGAACGAAACCATATAAAGGCTTCAATAAACCATAGAGTGGTTTACTCAAACTTACCGAAACCCCTTGGCCACTGAATCCTATGACATTTGGGTATGTTCATCAATGGGTCTATCGGTCATAGTGGATATATCGGAACAATACAAAAAAAAGTTACAGGAGTCCCGACTAATGAATGCAACTAAAACCTTAGCAATTACAGCTGCAACCTCTATTTTCGCTCTCGTTGCGACTCAGCCTTCCGCTCAAGCCTATCGCCTCTTCTTTGGAGAAGACTTAAACAATGGTTGGGCCTCTTCTACCCCCTTATCCAGCACTCCTAAGGCTTCCGCAGCCCAAAACGACTTTCTCTCTGGGCTAGTCGGTTCGCGAACAGAAACTTTTGAAGGCTTTTCTAAGGGTACAAAAGGGCCACTTAATCTTGATTTTGGCGCAGCGGGAGTAGCCACATTAAAAGGAAATAGACATGTTACAGAACAGGCATCTGGCACAGCAGACTTCGGTCGTTATGCCATCTCTGGCCAAAAATATTGGGAAGCTCAGTCCGATAGTGGTAGATTTTCGATTGACTTTAGTCAAGAGGTAGCAGCATTTGGCTTTAATGCTGTAGATGTTGGCGACTTTGGCGGTCAACTGTCCCTGACTCTAAATTTGGCTAATGGCGGTCAAAAAACTGTAATAGTTCCTAATACCAAAGGCTTCGATGGTAGTACCAGTGGTTCAGCGTTATACTTTGGACTCATTGCTGAAAACGATGATGAACTGATTAATAGTGTCTCGTTCAACATGACTACTCCACCACTCATCATGACTCCCGAAAATGTTTCCCCCGAAGGGTCGTTTGAGGATTTTATTGCCTTTGACAATCTGACCATTGCTAGTAAGGCACAAGTGGTAGCCAAGACTCCTGAGCCAGCTTCTGTCCTGGGCTTATTAGCTGTAGGTGCTATGGGCGCAGTCGCTGGACTCAAACGTAAAGCGAACTAGGTCAGTAGAGTTCAGTAAATATATGTGAATTTATCACTTTTGTCTATAGGTGCGTATTATACTGAGATACAGTGAACTCAATACGCACCTATGACCAGTTTTGAGAAAGCTTTGCTGTTTATTGAACAACGGTGGCGACGGAAAACAGGTAAGCATTTAAGTCCTATTCAAAAAGCCATTCTCCACGGTTCCTGGGAAGAGGAAGCAATTCCTTATCATCAAATTGCAGTTCAGGAAAATTATTCCTCCCAGTATATTCAACAAGTGGCCGCTCCTTATATATGGCGTATCTTATCGGACATTTTAGGGGAACCGGTTAGCAAAAAAAGTTTTACTTCTGTAGTAAAGAATTACCTGGCGACCAGAAATCGAAACAGTGGTTTACTTGAGGTTCCTGGCGATCGCTTATCTCTTGACTCTGAGTTGTATATTAGTAGACCTATAGAGCAACTGGCTTTTCAAATCCTGTCTCATGCAGGAGGGGCTTTAAGTCTTGTTGGCTCTAGGAAAATGGGGAAAACCTCTCTGATGATTCGACTTGTGCATCGAGCAAGACAAGAAAACCTGACAGTTATTCCCTTAAGCCTGGAACAGGTTGACCCACAGTTTTTAGAGAATCTAGATCAGTTTCTACGATGGCTGATTTATGAGTTATATCATCGATTGAACCTGTCACTTTCTGAAGGCGATTTTTCTAGGGATGGGTTAGGCTGTAAAGGATTATCGACTCATTTACTAGAACACTTACTAAAGCAAATCCATTCCCCTTTAGTGGTTGTACTTGATCAGTTTGATTTATTATTCAATAATCTTTCAATTTCGATTGATTTCTTACGCTTGCTGAATTACTGGTATGAAGCTTCAGGATACGGATTGCCAGAAAGTAATGCTTGGCAAAAATTACGATTTATATTAGTGACGAGTACAGATATTTATGCTGAACTTAATCTTAAAAGTTCTCCTATACAAATGGGGCAATCGATTAAAATGCCTTACTTTACAACGTTAGAAGTAGATGAGCTGACACGCCGTTTTAGGCTACAACTTACCTCTTCTGAAGTTGAAGAATTAATGCAGCTTACAGGAGGACATCCTTATTTAGTAGGCTTGAGTTTATACGCTATTTCTGGACATTATCTCAGTTTCAAGACTTTTTTGAAAGATAGTGTTGATGGAGAGCTGATCTTCGACAAACACTTACATTTCTATGGGCAAATTCTCCAAAGAAATAGTACTCTCTTGCGTGGTTTTCAAGAGGTCGTTCAAGCTCAAGAAGCTGTAAGATTATCTCCATTTCTAGAGTTTCAGCTTGAAAGCTTGGGTCTGGTGAAGTTGGGAAAGAATGGGGTAACAGTAGCGAATGGGTTATATCGTCGGTATTTTGGCGATCGCCTTTAGATTGGCTTCCATAAATACATGTTCATGCAAAGATGGGTGGGAAGATGAACGTAGTATGCGATTTTTTACTATATGTAGCGCAAAACTTAAATTTTGTCAAACTCTATCACTAAATGTGGAAAATGGAGTACATTAGAATCTTATCACTTCATTGATTCCCCTATGATGCAACCAACTCTCTCCATAACAGACCATACTCCTCACACAACCCCGATTCATGTGATTAAGCGAAACGGAACTCTTGCAGCTCTAGATGTCACTAAGATTCGCGCTGTTGTAGAGTGGGCTTGTTCGGGAACCCAGGCTAATCCTATTCCTTTAGAGGCTGGATTAACGACTCGTCTACGCAATGGGGTGACGACTAGGGAAATTCAGGAAAACCTCATTAATTGTAGCTTAGAGTTGTGTTCTCCGACAGAACCGGATTGGCGTTATGTGGCGGGACGGCTGCATATGTGGAGTCTGTGGAAAGATACTCTAGCGGGTAGGGGCTATCAATATGGCGATTATCCGCAAACAGTGGCTCGTAAGGTAGCAGCGAATGAATATGATGAGCGAATTTTAACCTATACTCCCGATGAATTAGAAATTGCGGACAGTTGGATTAATCCCGATTGGGATACGGATTATGATTATGCTGGGGCAACACTGTTAACTAAGCGGTATTTGCTCAAGGATGAGTTGCCGCAAGAAGCGTATCTGACTTGTGCTCTGCTGCTCGCGTCGGTGGAGGAACCCCAAAACCGCTTGAAGTGGGCGAAAAAGTTTTATGAGGCGATCGCCCAACGGAAAATTTCCCTGGCTACCCCCATCTTAGCTAACCTGCGAATTCCTGGGGGTTCTCTGTCGAGTTGCTTCATTACTGCCATGGATGACAACCTAGAGAGCATTTACGAAACCTTAACCGATACTGCCCGCATCTCCAAAAATGGTGGCGGCGTAGGGGTAAACGTGAGCCGTATTCGGGCAACGGGATCTTGGGTAATGGGTAAATCCAATGCTTCTGGAGGAGTGGTACCGTGGATTAAATTGCTTAATGATACAGCGATCGCCGTGAACCAAGGCGGAAGACGGGCGGGTGCAGTTACCGTCAGCCTCGATATTTGGCATTTGGATGCCTTGGAATTCCTAGAAATGCAAACCGAAAACGGGGATCAACGACGCAAAGCCTATGACATTTTCCCCCAATTGGTGATTGCAGACGAATTCATGAGACGGGTTATTGCCAAACAAGACTGGACGTTAGTCGATCCCTATGAAGTGAAAAACAAGCTGGGCATCGATCTGCCCACACTCTGGGGTGAAGAGTTTGAGCAAGCTTATAAAACCATTGAAGCGGAAGTTGGCCGTACCCTGAACCTGTATAACCGGATTAATGCCAGGGAATTCTTTAAGACGATCATGCGTACCCAGGTAGAGACGGGTATGCCTTATCTGGCATTCAAAGATACCATTAACCGCGCTAACCCCAACTCGCATCAAGGCTACATTCCCGGCGTTAATCTCTGTTGTGAATCCTTTAGCAATGTCAGTCCTGGGATTGAGGCTCATTGTTGCAACTTGAATAGTCTCAATTTTGCTACCTTAGAGATAGAGGAATTACCTGACATTTGCCAAACGGCAGTACGGATGTTAGATAATACCATCGAAATTACCCATCCTCCGTTCTCAGCCAGTAAAACCCATAATCAGAAATATCGCACTATTGGTGTAGGAGCTATGGGATTAGCCGATTGGTTAGCCAAACGCCAGCTCTCCTATGAAGACTTGCCCCAAATGAGTCATTTATTTGAAGAGATGGGCTATTGGTGTACCCATGCATCCATGGAATTAGCTAAAGAGCGTGGTGCTTATAATAGCTTTGCTGGGAGTCAGTGGAGTAAAGGAAATTTAATTGGTGCTAAACCAGTAGATTGGTTTCGCGAAAACTCTGAACAGCCCCAGCGTTGGGAACAATTGTCACAGGATATCCAAACATACGGCATTCGCAATTCCCATATTACGGCGATCGCCCCCAACACCTCCTCTTCCCTCGTCCAAGGTTGCACCGCCAGTATTCTTCCCACCTATAGCCGCTTCTTCTACGATAAATGGGCAAAAGGCAGCGTACCCATTGCTCCCCCATTTATTACTAATTCCTTTTGGTACTACCAAGAAAACAAACACTTGGAACAGAAAAAAGTAGTAGCTGCTGTCTCCACTATTCAGCAATGGATTGACACCGGTATTTCTATGGAACTCCTCTTCAATTTGAATACTGGTATCTATTTTCAGGATGAACCCGAACGCACTCTCAAAGCCAAAGATATTTTTGAAACCTTAATCATGGCTTGGGAGCAAAAATGTAAAGCGGTATACTATGTCCGAACCGTACAACGGGATGACTTTAAAGAAGGATTAACGGATTGTAGTTCTTGCGCCAATTAACTCCATATTTGCAAAAAATGGACAATGGAAGTAGATTATAAACTGCTTCCATTTTTTTGTCATTCACTCCCAATCAGTCTACGAATATGATGAATCATAAACACCCAGTTGATCGCCAAAAAATGACGGTTAACCCAATTTTCAACCCTGGGGGAAATGACGATACCGAACATCGAACCATTTGGTTTGGTGAAACCACTAATCTCATGCAACTCAATGATGTTCGCTATCCCTGGGCAGTCAGTCTTTATAAAATGATGCGGGAAAACTTCTGGATTCCCGAAAAATTGGATATTACCCAAGATGTGGTTGATTATTGGAATTTAACCCCAGAAGAAAGGAAAGCATTTGATGGGATTTTGTCCTATTTAACGTTTTTAGATTCTGTCCAAACCTGCAATATTCCTCATTTGAAAAGTACGGTTACTGCCCCAGAAGTGAGTTTGTGTATGGCAGAACAAATTGCCCAAGAGGGGATGCATAATCAGAGTTATCAATACATGATAGAGACCATTATTCCTTCAGAGAGAAGGAATGAAGTGTATGATTTCTGGCGCACCGATAAAGTATTGAAAGAGCGGTGTACGTTTGTAGCAGGACTCTATCAGCAATATATTGACGATCCTACTCCAGAAAATTACTTCATTTCTTTGGTAGCAGATTATGTTTTGGAGGGGCTTTATTTTTACAATGGTTTTTGCTTTTTCTATAATCTAGCTTCGCGGATGTTGATGCCAGGAAGTGCGGATATTTTCAAATTGATTAATCGAGATGAATTATCCCATGTCCGTCTTTATCAAAAAATTATTCCGGAAGCGATGACGGTGTTTCCCCATTCGCTCGATCAAGTTTATGAAATGTTCGATCAAGCCGTGCGCCATGAATGTCAGTGGACCAACCATATTATTGGCAACCAAATCCTGGGAGTTACAGATGCGAGTACGGAGCAGTATACGAAATACTTGGCGAATATTCGCTTAGGAGCGATCGGTCTTCCGCCGTTGTACGCAGATGATAAGTACAAGAAGAGTCCCTATGCTCATCTAGAGCGCTTTTCGGATACGAAGAAAGAAGGTCATACGAAGGCGAACTTCTTTGAAGCGGGAGTCACCAGTTATGTGATGTCCTCTGGAGTAACCGGATGGGATGAAATCTAGGAATTGCAAGCTGTAGCTCTCTTTGAGGTCGTTAACATCATGGGGGTTTAGCGTCCCCAGTTGTATGTTCGGCGATCGCCATGCTATGGTGATCGCCGTCGCCAACATAGCTCAATTCCCATCACAATTTGGCTCGTAAAAGATCATCATTGGCTATGAGGGGTATCACCCACTATTCAAAAGAATTGGGAGAGGATAGGAACATAACGAATTAGGAAAAATAAGCATGTTAACTAGCACAGAAGGAGTATCCGACTACATCTCAGATCTGTTTGGCTCAGTCGGTTCTATCAATGCCATCTCTTTTGAAGAGTGGTTTTTCCTGCAAACAACCTTCCAAATACTCAGTTCTAACTGTGAAGAACACAAAGCAGTACATCGTATCTTAAGAGCGGTACGGCGAGGACAAATCAAAATTATCAGAGAATCCGTAGCCAGCTAGAGCAATGTCTAGGTCGATCTCCATCATACTCCGCATCACTTGACGATCGCCTCAGTCTAAACTGTCCCTATTCCGCGATCGCTTCCCTACTGGCGATCGCTATGGTACAACTATCATACTTACATCTGATTATTGATATCGGGCCAAAATGCAGGTTAAATCGGAGCATCTAGAGATCATTCGCGCTCATGCACAGGAGTGTTATCCGCAAGAATGCTGTGGGGTGTTGTTGGGTACAATTGAGGAAGATGAGAGGGTTTTGGTGGAGGTAGTGCGGACGGAGAATGGTTGGAATGAAGAGATGGCAGAGCGACTAGAAGAGATGGGGATGAGGGGAAAGACGAAACTGGAGCGGTATACAATCGCCCCCCAAACCCTGCTAACCTTACAAAAAGATGCCCGTTCTCGCCATCTCCAGATTGTGGGATTCTATCATTCCCATCCCGATTATCCCGCTGTGCCTTCGGAATGCGATCGCCTCTTAGCTTGGCAAGATTACCACTATATCATCGTCTCCGTCATCGAAGGACGCGCCACAGTGATTAACGACTGGGTTTTAGATAGAGATCGCCAATTCCAACCCTCGCCACTCGAAAATATTCTTAACACAGATACCCACAAGTGAAAGAGAGCGCTACAATAAGGAACTCCATATGGGAAATTCTTGCAACTTGTCCCCTAAACTTCTATGCTCAATCCTAATCTGGACGATATTCAACTCATCCCAGAAGAGTACGAACGCTACTCTCGCCATCTGATTTTGCCAGAAATTGGACTGGAAGGGCAAAAACGCCTCAAAGCGGCCAGTGTTCTGTGTATCGGTACAGGGGGTCTCGGCTCACCCCTACTGCTCTACCTAGCAGCAGCCGGTGTCGGACGCATTGGTATCGTTGACTTTGATATCGTCGATCGCTCTAACCTTCAACGTCAAGTCATTCACGGCATATCCTGGGTCGGGAAACCCAAAATTGAATCGGCTAAAAATCGGATTCACGAGATTAACCCCTCTTGCCAAGTCGATCTGTACGAAACGCGCCTAAGTTCAGAAAACGCCCTAGAGATCGTTGAACCCTATGACATCGTAGTGGATGGAACAGATAACTTCCCCACCCGCTATCTGGTGAATGATGCCTGTGTTTTACTCAATAAACCCAATGTTTATGGGTCAATTTACCGGTTTGAAGGACAAGCCACTGTCTTTAACTATGAAGGGGGACCCAACTATCGCGACCTCTATCCCGAACCCCCACCGCCGGGAATGGTTCCTTCTTGTGCAGAAGGAGGCGTGTTAGGGATTTTACCCGGAATGATTGGAGTCATTCAAGCGACAGAAACCGTCAAAATTATCCTCGGTTCCCCAACGACGTTAAGCGGTCGTTTGCTCTTATATAATTCCCTAGATATGAAATTCCGGGAGTTAAAATTAAGACCCAATCCAGAGCGCCCGGTCATCGACAAATTGATTGATTACGAGCAGTTTTGTGGCATTCCTCAAGCCAGAGAACAGGAAGCTCAACAGCAATCGGCAATTCCGGAAATGACAGTTACGGAATTGAAAGCCCTGCTCGATAGTAGTGCCGACGATATACTGTTAATTGATGTCCGTAATCCCCATGAATACGATATTGCCCAAATTCCTGGTGCAGTGTTGATTCCTTTACCGGATATTGAAGAAGGAACAGGGGTCGATAAAGTGAAGGAATTGCTCAATGGTCATAAGCTAATTGCCCATTGTAAGATGGGAGCGCGATCGGCTACAGCTTTGGGTATTCTTAAAGAAGCAGGCATTGAAGGTATTAATGTAAAGGGCGGAATTTTAGCCTGGAGTGATGAAGTCGATCCTTCTGTGCCGAAATATTAGTCTTTAGCGAGTAGAGAGTCCACTCCTTTATATCTGCAATCTTAATAGAACAAGGGGCCCCTAGCCCCTTGTTTTGTCTGCCTACCAAAGAGAGATGAATGTCATATCAACGCAAAAATTAAGACAGAGGCCCAATATCGGCTAAATCCAAAATTTGGGGAATTAAGTCCTCGCGCTTCACCGCCATCAGATGGACACCATGACAAATATTGCGAGCCAGTTTAATTTGTTCAGCGGCAATTTTCATGCCTTCTAAGAGTGGTTTTTCTGCATTGGCGAGGCGCTCGATCAAGGAATCGGGAATATGAACACCAGGGACACAGCGCTTAACAAATTTTGCATTTTTAGCGGATTTGAGTAAGAAAATTCCGGCTAAAATAGGTTTATCCGATCCGGCTGCAACTTGGGTCATGAATTTATCCAAACGCTCAAAATCAGTGACCATTTGACTTTGGAAAAACTGAGCGCCAGCATCTAACTTTCTTTTAAACCGTCGTTGTAATCCTGACCAACTGTCAAGTTGGGGGTCTACCGCAGCTCCCGCTAAGAGGTTGAGGGGGCCATCGGGGAGTTTCTTTTGATGAGCGTCAAACCCTTGGTTGAGGAGGTCAATGACTTTTAACAGACGTACTGATTCGAGTTCAAATACGGGGCGACCATCGCCATAATCTCCAGCTTTTGGTGGGTCTCCAGTGAGGGCGAGAATATTGTGAATGCCTAAAGCATTGGCTCCCATGAGATCGGCTTGAATGCCCATACGGTTTCGATCGCGGCAAGCGACTTGACAAATGGGTTCAATCCCTTGTTGCAATAAAAGCACGCTGGCAGCCAAGGGACACATGCGTAAAACCGCACGACTACCATCAGTAATATTGACGGCATGAACCCGGCCTTTCAGGTGTTTAGACATTTCTATCATATGGCTGGTGTCGCCTCCTTTGGGGGGCATAACTTCAGCCGTCACTAGGAATTCTCCTGAATGTAAGGCTTGACGAAAAGAATTAACCATAATAAAAAAAGTAATGTTATTTACAAGGGACTGGAATAGCCGAGGGCTTTTTTGACTTCAGCTAAGGTAGAAGAAGCGATCGCCTCTGCCTTTTGCCGACCTTCGCGCAAAACTGATTCTAGATACGGACGATCGCCCATAATTTCCTGATATTTGTCTTGAATGGGTTTGAGCGCTTCTACCACGGTTTCCGTCAGCAAGGGCTTAAATTGTCCCCATCCCATCTCTTGACATTCTGCTGCTACTGCTTCCTTCGTTTGTCCAGAGAGTAGCATATAAAGGCTCAATAGGTTATGACATTCTGGCCGGTCTAAATTATCAAATTCTAAGCCCCGAACGGGATCGGTTTTACAGCGCTTAATTTTGCGAGCGATCGCCTCTGGGGGATCGAGTACACTAATTCGACTTTGTTCGCTCGGATCGGATTTTGACATCTTTTTCGTGCCATCCGTCAAACTCATCACCCGTGCGCCTTCCTTTCTAATCAAAGGATTGGGTAACTTCAGTACCGTTTCTCCTTTGCCATAAAAATGATTAAAGCGAGCTGCAATATCGCGAGTGAGTTCTAGATGTTGTTTTTGATCTTCTCCCACGGGCACGCGATCGGCTTGATAGAGCAAAATATCCGCTGCCATTAACACAGGATAATCTAACAATCCTGTGCCTACATTTTCGCCCTGTTTAATCGCTTTTTCTTTAAACTGAATCATATCTTCTAACCAGTTTAGAGGAGTAATACAGTTAAGCAACCAGGTTAATTCACTATGGGCAGGGACATGGGATTGAATAAAAATGGTGCTATGCTCTAAATCGATACCACAGGCTAGATAGAGCGCTGCAATGGTATAAGTATCGGCGGCTAGGGTTTCTGGGGTATGAGGAACCGTGATTGCATGGAGATCGACCACACAAAAATAGTTTTCATATTCGCTTTGTCCCTCAACCCAGTTCCGGATCGCACCTAAATAGTTACCGAGATGAAGGTTACCGGTGGGTTGAACACCAGAAAGAATGCGCTGTTTACTCATACTTTTGGGAAGGGACGGCAGGAGTCAAGGTTGGACAGGTCAGCTCAGGAATATAGCCAAAAACCGGGGTTAGGCGCTAACCTGCCCAGAAAATGACGAGAGAGGTGGTTTTTGGATATTAATTTTTATTACAATACACTAATCTGGAACAAATTGTTAAATTTTGAGGGTGAATTCAATCATGGACTCAAGATCCGACTCAAGAGCATGGGAGGGCGATCGCCAGTACCTGCAAGAATGCATTGAGCTAGCCCATAAGTTGGAAACCCACGAGAGGGCTAAAGCAGAATTTAGACAATGGTGCGATCGCCTGGCGCAAGACAATCCCCAAGCGGCTGCTCTGCTCACCCTCCTCTGGGACGAAGCGATCCGAGCGAACCGTTCTGCCCTCTTTTGGGAAGAACTCAGCAATGTAGAAAAGCAACTGTGCGATCGCATGACCGAAGAAACAATTCAGTTACAGCAAAACTATCTTCGTTTAGTGCAAGAGCAGTAGGGTTGGTCATTACAGCGCAAAGCGCTGTATGTCATTGCAAAGGTTGCGCCAGCGGAATCAAGCAATCTCTTCCCTATTGCCTAGCGCAAAGCACTATACTTACTGAACTCAATCATTGCCATGCCCATTGTTACTGATAACTTAAGTGGTGGATATCACCAAAAAACAATTGTTAAACAGATTAACCTGAGTTTAGAGACTGGAGAATGGTTGAGTTTAGTGGGGGCGAATGGCTCCGGTAAATCGACGTTTCTCAAACTATTGAGTCGTTTGCTCTCCCCCCAAGGAGGCGTTGTATTATTAGAGGGTCGCTCCATTCATGAGTTATCCCCCAATCAGGTAGCGCGTCAGTTGGCTATTTTACCCCAACAATCCTCACCTCCCATGGGGCTAACCGTTTATCAGTTGGTCAGTTTAGGGCGTAATCCTTATTTGGAATGGTGGCAATGGGATTTAGAATCAGGCGATCGCCAAGCGGTTGAAGAGGCTTTAGAAGAAACCGAGCTACAAGCCTACCGCGATCGACCGGTGAGTGAACTCTCTGGAGGAGAGCGCCAACGGGCATTTCTGGCCTTAGCCTTAGCCCAAAATCCCCGGGTACTGCTGTTAGATGAACCCACAACCTATTTAGATATCCATTATCAACTGCAATTGTTGGACTTATTAAAGCGTCTGAATCAAGAGCAAAATCTAACAATTATCACCGTTTTACATGAAATTAATTTAGCCGCTCGATATAGCGATCGTCTCGCCTTCCTCAAGCAAGGCCAGTTATTCACCGTTGGCTCCCCAGAAACCGTCTTAACCCCAGAAACCCTAGCGGCTGTTTTTGGTGTGCAAGTTGCCGTGATTGATACCCCGGTTGGTTTACAGATCTGTCCCCTCTTTGCCGATCCTCATCTCTCCACCTAGATTAATCCAAACTTGTGCCTGTCCGAACCAACTCATTCTCTGCTACATGACACGAAAAAACCCGGTTGCCATAGCAACCGGGGGATGAAGACTAGAAACTATTCAATGTAGTAGATGGGGAATTAGTAATCGAAGTCACCACCCATACCTGCGCCCGCAGCCGCATTATCCTTGGGTTCGGGCTTGTCTACAACAATACATTCGGTAGTCAAGACCATGCCAGCGATAGAAGCCGCATTTTGCATGGCAGAGCGAGTAACCTTCGCGGGGTCAACAATACCGGCTTCAAAGAGATCGCCGAAACTGTTATCCGCAGCATTGTAGCCCACGTTGAAGTCTTTTTCTTTCACCCGTTCAGCGATAACTGCGCCGTTTTGACCGGCATTTTCAGCAATCCGCATCAGAGGAGCAACCAGAGCTTGGCTGACGATTAAAGCACCTGTCAGTTCTTCGTTGCTCAGGTTAGCATTCGCCCATTCTTCTAAGCTAGGAGCAAGGTGAGCTAGAGTTGTACCACCACCAGGAACGATACCTTCTTCAACCGCAGCTTTAGTCGCGTTGATGGCATCTTCGAGGCGCAGTTTGCGATCTTTCATTTCGGTTTCGGTAGCCGCACCGACTTTGATTACGGCAACGCCACCAGCCAGTTTCGCTAACCGCTCTTGCAGTTTTTCCTTGTCATAGGAAGAATCCGTTTCATCCATTTGACGGCGGATTTGTTCGCAACGGGCTTTCACTCCCTGTTCGTTCCCTTCTGCAACAATGGTGGTGTTGTCTTTGGTGAGGGTAATACGGCGTGCTTTACCCAGTTGATCGAGTTTGGCGTTGTCGATTTTTAGACCTGCATCTTCCGTGATGACTTGACCGCCAGTGAGTACCGCAATGTCTTCGAGCATCGCTTTACGGCGATCGCCAAAACCAGGCGCTTTAACCGCAGCGACATTTAGAATACCACGCAGACGGTTGACCACTAGGGTCGCTAGAGCTTCTTTTTCGATGTCTTCAGCAATAATTAGGAGGGGTTTGCCAGAGCGAGCTACTTGCTCTAGAACCGGTACGAGGTCTTGAACCAGGGTGATTTTCTTATCGGTTAGCAGGATGTAAGGCTCATCAAGAACCGCTTCCATGCGCTCGGTATCGGTGGCGAAGTAGGGAGAGATATAGCCTTTATCGAAGCGCATCCCTTCGGTGATTTCCAGCTCGGTAGTCATGGATTTTCCTTCTTCTAAGGAAATGACCCCTTCTTTACCGACTTTATCCATGGCTTCAGCAATCATGGTGCCCACTTCTTCGTCGTTACCGGCGGAGATAGAGCCAACTTGGGCGATCGCTTTGGAGTCTTCAATTTGACGAGCATGACCAGCAATTCTGTCTACCAAGAAACCGGTCGCTTTATCAATACCGCGCTTCAGGGCAATGGGGTTAGCGCCAGCCGCCACGTTACGCAGACCCGCTTTGACCATGGCATGGGCTAATACGGTAGCGGTGGTGGTTCCGTCACCAGCAGCATCATTAGTTTTAGAAGCCGCTTGACGGATCAGGGAAACACCTGTATTTTCCACATGATCTTCGAGTTCGATTTCTTTGGCAATGGTCACCCCATCATTAACGATTTGGGGAGCGCCAAACTTCTTCTCTAGAACCACATTCCGGCCTTTAGGCCCTAGGGTAACGGCTACTGCTTCAGCCAGAGTGTCCATTCCCTTTTCCAGGGCGCGACGAGCGTTTTCGTTATAGATGATGCGTTTTGCCATAGTGTTCTCAGATCCTTGATCAGTGTATAGAAATGGATAGGTTTATGTAGAGGAGGGTTAGCAGTCAGCCAGTTAGCTTACTACAGCAAGGATGTCTTTTTCAGACAACAAAACATAGTCATCATTACCGAGTTTGATGTCGGTTCCAGCATATTTGGAGTAGAGAACCTTATCGCCAATTTTGACTTCTGGCTCTTGACGGGAACCGTCTTCGTTGCGTTTGCCTGGGCCAACTTGGACAATTTCTCCCACTTGGGGTTTCTCTTTGGCGTTATCAGGCAGAATGATACCACCAGCGGTTTTTTCTTCAGCTTCGCTGACTTTAACAAAGACGCGATCGCCAAGGGGTTTAACTGTAGAAACACTCAGGGATACTGCTGCCATAGGAAAATCTTCTCCGATTTGATTGTAAAAAGTTAATCAGGTTTAAGGAACTGAGGGGCTATGTCAGTCGTTAGCACTCTCAACTCCTGAGTGCTAATGTAATCTGAGGCGAGCAACCCTTGCAACAGGCGAAACAGTACGGGTTACCGTACCCTAGGGTAGGGAGATAGAGAGGATAGGCGAGAGAGGCTATTAGCTATTATCTATTCCCTATTCCCCATTCCCCTATTGTTGGGTGAACATCCCGTGATAATCTGAAAGATGACTTAATGAGTCGCGGTCGGGCAGTCCGAGACTTAAAACGGACGTGGAAGAACAGATAAGACTGTTTCTAAAACAGCACTATCGATTGAAGCGTCAACCCCATTCAGCGACCACTGAATACACAAGGTGGCGCGGCGAAGAATCACCGGGTCTTTAGCCCAGTGAGGATGTCAAATTCTTAAACTTAAACCCTTTAAGAATTACCCTCGTGAGGAAACAGGAAGCTCAACCGGATTGAGGCCCGATCCCCTCCTCTGAACGCTGGGATCAACTCCCTCGCATCCAGAGGAAATTGATTCGTCCCTAAAACCGTCTCTTCTCTTCCTGTAAAACTCCAACTGTTAGGAAAAAAAGCGACTGTCCCCAGTCATATTCTTGAGCAGCAATCACAATAGGCGAAGATATGGTAGCTACATCAGAGCAAACAAGCGTTGGTAAAATTGTTCAAATCATTGGCCCGGTTATTGATGCAGAATTTCCCAGTGGCAAATTGCCCCAGGTCTATAATGCAATCCGAGTCGTTAAACAAGATGCAGATGGACAAGAGCGTTCTGTCACCTGCGAAGTACAACAACTCCTCGGTGGTAACCAAGTCCGCGCTGTGGCGATGAGCGCTACAGATGGACTCACACGAGGTATGGACATTGTTGACTTGGGTGCGCCGATTAGTGTACCTGTAGGAAATGTCACCCTAGGACGGATCTTCAATGTCCTAGGCGATCCAGTGGATGAGAAAGGCCCGGTTACCAGCGAAGATACTTCTCCTATCCACCGGGAAGCCCCCAAACTCACCGACCTGGAAACCAAGCCTTCTATCTTTGAAACGGGTATTAAGGTGGTAGACCTTCTCGCTCCCTATCGTCGGGGAGGTAAAATCGGCCTCTTCGGTGGAGCAGGTGTGGGCAAAACCGTTATTATCATGGAGCTGATTAACAATATTGCTAAAGCCCATGGTGGTGTATCCGTATTCGGTGGCGTGGGCGAGCGCACCCGTGAAGGAAATGACCTCTACAACGAAATGGTTGAATCTGGGGTAATTAATGCGGACAACTTGAGCGAATCTAAGGTAGCTCTGGTTTATGGTCAGATGAATGAACCCCCCGGAGCAAGAATGCGGGTAGGTCTTTCTGCTCTGACGATGGCGGAATATTTCCGTGATGTGAGTAAGCAAGACGTACTGCTGTTTATCGATAACATTTTCCGGTTTGTACAAGCGGGTTCTGAAGTATCAGCGCTGCTCGGTCGGATGCCTTCGGCGGTAGGATATCAGCCGACGTTGGGTACGGAAATGGGTGAATTACAAGAGCGGATTACTTCGACCCGTGAAGGTTCGATTACTTCGATTCAAGCGGTTTATGTTCCTGCGGATGACTTGACTGATCCTGCTCCAGCAACTACATTTGCTCACTTGGATGCAACCACGGTATTGTCTCGCGGTTTGGCTTCTAAGGGGATTTATCCAGCGGTTGATCCTCTGGGTTCTACCTCGACTATGCTACAACCGAGTGTTGTGGGTGACGATCACTATCAAACGGCTCGTGCAGTTCAGTCTACGCTGCAACGGTATAAAGAGCTGCAAGATATTATTGCAATTCTGGGCTTGGATGAGTTGTCTGAAGATGACCGTCTGACGGTTGCTCGTGCCCGTAAAATTGAGCGTTTCCTATCTCAACCGTTCTTTGTGGCTGAGGTGTTCACCGGTTCTCCGGGTCAATATGTGAAGCTTGATGAGACGATCAAAGGCTTCAAGATGATCCTTTCTGGAGAGCTGGATCATATGCCTGAGCAGGCCTTCTATATGGTAGGCGATATTAGCCAGGCGATCGCCAAAGGGGAAAAATTGGCTGCTAAGGGTTAATCTCTAGCATTCCGATCATTAGGTTGGGTTACATCCTGAGTGAACCCAGCCTAAAAATTAACGCTCAAAACTTCAAAAATAAGTTCTCAATCTAGAATTTCAATCAACTCATGACCCTAAAAGTTCGTGTTATTGCTTCTAATAAGACTGTCTGGGATGATGTGGCGGATGAGGTGATTTTACCGAGTACGACTGGACAACTGGGAATTCTCAGTGGTCACGCTCCCCTCTTGTCTGCTCTCGATATTGGTGTAATGCAAGTGCGCCCCCAATCCAAAAAAGAATGGTTACCCATTGCTTTGATGGGTGGTTTCGCTGAGGTGGATGATGATGAAGTGACCATCCTAGTGAATGGGGGAGAAGTGGGTGGCAATATTAATTTGGAAGAGGCTGAAAGTGCTTATCAAAAAGCCCAAGAACGCCTGAGCAAAGTTAATGTTGATGACCGTCAAGAACAGTTTCAAGCGACCCAAGCCTTAAAGCGGGCGAGGGCAAAATTCCAAGCTGCTGGTGGCATGGTCAAGTTATAGAGGAATATCCTCAGCCCTTAGTAAAACCTAAACCCTCCTCGGAACTAGAGGAGGGCTTTGTTTTCTGGCGGAACATAAGTTCTAAGCGTTTGCCCCCCCAAGGTAACAGCCGAAAAAAAAAGCGGACTTTAAGGGAAAAGGTCTAACCCATTCCCCATTACCAGCAGGGTTCAACTGCTACCGGTAAAGACAACTTCTGGGAATTTGGCTTGAGCTTCTGACATCGGTCGTTTTTGACCTTCCTCTTGCCAGTAATTAATCACTTCCGTTGCTTGGTTGAGGAGTCCAACTCGATCAGGCTCATCAATCCAGTGTTTCTCTTCGAGTTGATCTTTGAGTTGTTGCCAAGCGTCATTACGGGGCCAGAAAAAGTAGCAAGTCAATGGACTCAAGCCTTTTCCTACCACTTGATCGACGGTAATAGCAACGTTATCCTCTAACCAGAGAACTTTTAATTGAAATTTTGACAATCAAACCTCCAACGCTAGATTGGTTCAATAAATGTAGTAGTTTATTATATCGCACTTTGAGCTGTTCTGTTGAGCTAGGGTAAAATCAACTAAAACGGGATGAGGGCGGTGTGGAGGTAGGGGCATAACGCTTCGAGAAGCCGCTTTGCGTCTACGATGTCCCCAAAGTGGGCATATTCTCACCATTGACAAAAAGCATACTATCAATGAGGTAAAGGTAATGGGTAATTGGATACAGGGTTATAAACCATTGGTGTTGCCGTTTTCCCTTTTGGCATTGACCGTTGGCTCTCCTATTCTAGCCATTCCTTTATCCTCACCCATTTATGCGGTTACTCTACGAGATGGAATTACAGCTTTTGCGGGATTACCTCGGTTAATCTCTGTTACCACCACCAATAATACTATTCGCGCTTGGAGTGCCGCCTATTACTTCACTATCGAACTCCCTGAAGATGCCAGTGAACCCCTCAAGACGCTAGAAATTACCCAAACTCAAGGGTTTGATGTCCCTCGGTATGAGGCTCAACGGACAAGGGTTTTTGCCGGAGATCGCCGGAATCGGGGTAGATCGTTTAGCCTAGAAGAGGTGGCGATCGCCGAGCGGACTCTTACCCTCACTTTAGAGGAACCCATCCCCCCTGGAACAATATTTACTGTTGGATTGTATCCCGTGAGAAATCCCAATGTAACCGGCGTATATCTATTTGGCGTAACCGCCTTTCCCCACGGAGAAAAACCCCAAAAAGCCTTTCTTGGATTTGGCCGCCTCCATTTTTATCGAACCCCTTGGATTTAAAACCCCGTTCTTCTAGAACCGCTTTTCTAGTTCTCTCATGTCATGCTGCTAGTCACAGTGAACAGTCAAGACTCACGGTGGCTTTAGCTTCGTGAGTCTATCAACTCCCCTATTTTTAATCCCGGTTAACTCTCTCCACAAGTAGGGTGCATCATTAACGCACTCTACTCAAGCGATGGTTGACCTAGCCTTTTGTTAACATTTCTTTAATGATTGAGGATAACAGATGCATTTTCGTCAAAATTCAATCATGATGGAAGAATATGGAGCAGCTTGATATAGCGCTTCGCACTCTAGCAATAGGTAATAGCTTATATGGCTGAGAGTCTGAGGCTTCAAGCTGTACTTCATAGAAGAGAGAATCTGTATATACCCCACGTCTTTAAAACCCAACTTCAACCCTTGTATAATATAAACGGCAAATGACCATTCAAAAACATCAACCTCACCTGGAAGAGTCAAAACACCTGTGGGGGCTAACAGCGACAGAAGTTGAAGCGAGTCGCCAACGGTATGGACTCAACCTCCTCACCCCACCAGAACCAACGCCTTGGTGGAAACTTTATCTAGAAAAGTATGAAGACCCTATTATTCGGATTCTAATTGTGGCGGCACTGTTGGCCATGACCATTGGCTTTGTCGATGGAGAATATTTGGAAGGTCTGGGGATTCTGATCGCGATTTTTTTAGCGACTACAGTTTCGTTTATCAATGAGTTTAAGGCAACCCAAGAATTTAATATTCTCAACCAAGTCAATGATGAAGTCCCCATAACTGTAGTCCGCAATAGCATTTTTAGTAAAGTCCCCAAAAAGGAGATTGTAGTTGGAGATGTGGTCTTACTTGAAGCCGGGGATGAAGTCCCGGCTGATGGTTTAGTCATTGGTGCAGTATCGTTTCAGATTAATGAGTCTAGCTTGACTGGAGAAACTCTACCCGTGACTAAGGTGACCTCTAAGCAGTTAGAGAAAGTGACGGTTAGTTCTACAGCCTATCCTCCAGATCAGGTGATGCGAGGAACCATTGTGGTAGATGGCCATGGCATTCTGGAGGTAATTGCCATCGGCGATCAAACAGAAATTGGACGCACTGCACGGGCGGCTGCTGGGCCAACAGAGGAAAAAACGCCCCTGAATCAACAACTCGATCGCCTGAGTCAGTTGATTGGGGTTTGTGGGTTGTTAATTGCTGTTTTAATTGATTCGGCCTTAATTGTGCGGGGTATTTTGGCAGATGAATTTAATCTCAGTGGCCAACAGTGGTATGTGACCAGTTTAGTTATTCTAAGCGTGACGATCGCCTTAACTAAGGTTTGGTTACCCATTGTCTATCAAGGATTGAGCTTGATTAAACCCCAGATGAAATCCCCAGAATGGTTAGAAGATGAGGGTTTATTTGCATGGCTCAAAAGTTTGGCCATCGGAGTATTGGTGCTAGCGGGGGGATTGGGTATCGGTTGGCTGTTTAACTGGGTTCCGCCAACAGCGCAAACTTGGATCACCGCAGAAGCGGCCACGTCCCTACTGACCTATTTTATGATTGCTGTAGCGGTGATTGTAGTGGCGGTTCCCGAAGGCTTACCCTTAAGTGTGGTTTTGAGTCTGGCTTATAGTATGCGACGCATGACCCGGCAAAATGCCCTGGTGCGCCAAATGCAAGCGTGCGAGACGATTGGGGCAACTACGGTGATCTGTTCCGATAAGACGGGAACCTTGACTCTGAATAAGATGCAAGTGAGTGAGGCTTGTTTTGGAGGAGACTTAGATCTGATGGCTGAGGCGATCGCCATTAATAGTACCGCCAATTTACAGCGCAGTTGCAACCTCAATTTAGGCCAAGAAGAGGTTATACCGATTGGCGATCCTACTGAAGGAGCGCTGCTCTTATGGTTAGACGATCAGCAGCATAACTATGAACAAGAACGGGAAAGTTTTCGCACTTTAAACCAGTTAACTTTTTCCCCAGAACGGAAATATATGGCCACCTTGGGTTATTCTCGCCATCGTGCCAGTGATGCGGAGCCTTCTCGTCCCATTATTCACATTAAAGGCGCGCCAGAAATTGTGTTAGCCCAATGTAGTCATATTCTGACCGAAAAAGGAGTGCAACCGATTCCCAGCCATAGCGCGATCGCCCAAACTATGCAAACCTACGAAGCCCATGGTATGAGGCTGTTAGGATTTGCCTATCGGGATAACTTAACTCTCCCCTATCCTGAAGCGGAAATTGAGATTGAACGCCTCATGAGCCAACCCATGATTTGGTTAGGCTTTGTGGCTATTGCTGACCCGATTCGCCCCGATGTACCCAGAGCGATTAAAACCTGTCAACGGGCCCAGGTTGGCGTTAAAATTGTCACTGGCGATAATCCCAACACCTCCAAATATATTGCTCGTCAAATTGGGTTAGTTACCGATGAGGATGGCCCAGAATGCTTTTTAACGGGTCAAGACTTTGCTCAACTTGACGACGAGCAAGCGCGAAGGGCTGTTCGGGACTTAAAAGTCCTCTCTCGTGCCCGTCCTGCGGATAAACAACGATTGGTAAAACTTTTACAAGAAAATGGCGAAGTCATCGCGGTTACCGGAGATGGAACTAACGACGCACCCGCCCTTAATCAAGCGCAAGTGGGATTAGCCATGGGTCAAGAAAGTACCTCAGTAGCCAAAGAAGCCAGTGATATTATTATCCTGGATCACTCCTTTAAGAGTATCGAAAATGCTGTCATGTGGGGGCGATCGCTCTATCAAAACATTCAAAAATTTATCCTGTTTCAGCTCACCATTAATGTGGCTGCCTGTGGCATTGCCCTACTCGGCCCCTTTATCAACATCAATTTACCCTTAACTGTCACCCAACTGTTATGGGTCAACCTGATTATGGATACCTTTGCAGCTCTCGCTTTAGCCACCGATCCCCCCAACCCGATGGTCATGCGCCATCCTCCTCGTAATCCGAAAGCCTTTATCATCACGCTATCAATGGCTAAACAACTCTTATCGGTGGCCTTTGTATTCCTGATCTTTTTTGTCGCCTTTCTCCTTTATATTCAGCAAGATGGAATGGTTGACCCCTATGAACTCTCCCTCTTCTTTACCACCTTTGTCATGGTCAACTGGTGGAATTTATTTAATGCCAAATGCTTTGGCTTAAAAGATTCCGTCTTCAAAAACCTACCCGATAATCCTGGCTTTTTAATCATTTCTGCGGTAATCCTGTTTGGACAAATTATCATTGTTCAATGGGGTGATGGTTTCTTTAGAACGGTTCCCCTCCATCTCCAGGATTGGTTAGTAATTTGGGGCGGAACCTCCATTATTCTTTGGGTAGGAGAACTTGGACGATTATTGGCTCGTATCCGTAGCCAAATGGCACAAAGTTAGGGGATGACACGGAGAAACGGGGACGCGGAGAAGGGATAATTTTATAGAATTCAGGCCTATCTTAGGGTCTATGGATGCACAATCGGAGAAAATCATTCAATTGTAAGATCCCCCTATCCTCCTATCTCCCCATCCCCCCATTACCCATTACCGTGCGAAGCAATACATGACTGAAGTAGACGAAAAATTTCCCTTGAATTCTGTTCTTCAACCTTTGATGGAAAAGGTGGGTTTAAACTCTTGGACAGCCTTGAGTCAAAGTTCAGGAGTATCGATAAAACAATTGCGGCGCATCCGTCAAGGTAAAATAGACGATTTGAAAATGAGTACGTTGCGGCAATTAGCGACAGCGCTACACATTGGTGCGCCAGAATTGTTATCCGCTCTTGGACAATTGCCCGATCCAGTAACTGAATTGCGGCAAGAATACGATCGCCTTCAACTACAATTCAAAGAACAACATCAAGAGTTAAAAGAAGGTTTTCAGCGAGAAAGTTTAGACCAGTTAGAATCTTGGTTGCGCTATTGGCCGATCGCCGTGGCTAAAGTGGAACAGCAAGCCAATATCAAACCCAGTAATTTGGTGAAACTGGTCAAACCCGTTGAGTATCTCGTGCAAAGTTGGGGGTTAGAAACAATAGGAGCAGTTGGCGATCGCATTCCCTATGACCCCCAATGGCATCAACTCACCCAGGGAATAGCCGAGCCAGGAAGCTTAGTGACCGTGGTGATGCCAGGATATCTCTATCAGCAAAAGCTGCTATTTCGAGCAGAAGTCGCGATCGATTAAAGATTATAACGCTGGGCGCTATAGTGTTTACAAATATTGGAAAACGGCATGGATAGCTTGTTCGATATCAAAGTTATAGCTAGGGGCGATCCCATTCTTCGACCTTATTCCCTCTTCCCTAGCGCGAAGCGCTATAGTCTATAATCAAGGAGTTAAGCCCCTGCCAAGTAAACCATGCCGCAACTCAATCTCAGTAACGAACAAGCGATCGATCTGGTTAAACAGTTACCCCATCAACAACAACTGAAACTGCTTCAATTCTTACTGATACAGCAATGGGGAAAGTGGGAATCTTTATCTGCTTACGGTGTTAAGAAAGTTAGGTTACTTGCTCAAGAGCGCGGTTTTGATTGGGATTTGATGACAGAAGATGAAAGAGATCACTTTTTTGATGGCATTTTACACGAAAACTGATGTCATATATCGCTGTTTTTGATACTAATATTTTAATCTCTGCACTTCTCTCTACAACCAGTTATCCGTTTCAATATCTAGCTCTAGCAAAAACTGGGAAAATTAAATCTGTCACTTGTCAAGGAATTTTGGATGAGTTTAGGGAAAAGTTGTTGTTGAAATGCAAATTTTCTGAGGAAATGGCAAAAGCAGCAGTAGATGAAGTTCTATCTTTTTCAAACCTGGTGAGAATTTCTCGAACGCTCAAAACCATACCAGCAGACCCAGATGATGATAGGGTTGTAGAGTGTGCTGTGATGGGTAATGTCAGCCATATTGTTACAGGAGATAAGCTTAGATGAATATGAACGTATCGAACATCATTGTTAATTCTTGATAATGAGCCAAAACTACAATTTCAATTCAATCCAGGGATGATGGACACAGGCAATCCTTCCACCGGGAAAGGGATCGGTTTGGGAGCGGTTGGGCGCGGCGATTAGATGGGTAACTTTTTCAACTTGGGCAAAGTTGGGGGCATGAGGTAGCCATTGTATCAGAAATTGGCGGATGACACGCCGTTGTAGGGATAGGGGTGCGTCTGCGAGAAGTTGGCGGTTGAGTTGGGGTAAGTTGGGTTGCGAGACTTGGGTATAAAGAGTTTTCGCTATGGATTCGAGATACTCAACATCGGCATCTAGGAGTTCAGCAGTGGTGGCGAGATGGGTTTGGACTTGGGGGTTAATGGCTTCTAGGGCAGGGATGAGGTGCAATCTGATCTGGTTACGGGTGTAGCGGGTCTCTTGATTGGTGCTATCTTCCCAGATGGGGAGGTGGAAGTGTTGGCAAAATTGGGTGGTTTGCGATCGCCCAATCTCCAGCATCGGACGTACCAGTTGCACGTTTTCTGTCAGGGGACGCTGCCACGTCAGAGCCGCAAGTCCATCGAGTCCACTACCGCGAATCAGGTTATGTAACAGGGTCTCGGCGCGATCGCTCTTGGTATGACCCGTCACAATCCTGGAAAACCCATGGGTTTCGGCTAGTGCTATCAAGGCATGATAACGCCAGGAGCGGGCAGCAGCTTCCCCTTGAAGGGGCTGTTCTGCGGTTTTTTGATAAAACGAGAGGTTCCAATGTCCAGTCACCTCTGAGACATGCTGGGCATTGGTTGCAGAATCCGGGCGCATTTGATGGTCGCAGTGGGCAACAGCTAAGTGCCATCTCCAGTTGGGTTGCAAGTCCAGGAGTAGTTTCAGGAGGCAAACCGAATCTTGACCTCCCGAAACGGCTACCAACAACGACTCCTGGGGGGGAAGCAGTTGGGGGCGCGATCGCAATGTACTCTGGAACTTGGCGTGTAAGTCGCTCCAATCTGGTTTAGAAGAACCAGCCATAGGAATGCAACCCTTTGCCCAATAGATTAACACCCATGTAGCACACCCAGACGACACAGAAACCGGCAGCCGCAAGAATGGCGGGACGGCGACCTTGCCAGCCTTTGGTAATGCGAGCATGGAGATAGGCAGCGAACACCAGCCAGGTAATCAAGGCCCAGGTTTCTTTCGGGTCCCAACTCCAGTACGATCCCCAAGCTTCATTCGCCCAAACTCCTCCGGCAATAATGCCAATGGTGAGTAGGGGAAAGCCCAGTCCGATCATCCGGTAGCTGATATTGTCCAAAACTTGGGCAAGACTCAGGGTTTCTGGTGACCACACCTCGACTCCGCTCGGTGAACTGGTGGGGGTGGTTTCGAGGGCGATCCGCTCTAGAGTGGTAACCCCTTGACTGCGCTCGGCGATCGCACTGCCATTGCTGCTGAACTGAACAGCAGGTAGATCGGAGATGGTTTCCATCTGATTCAGAGGTGTTTGGCGACGGTTGCCATTGCCGTAGGAGCTACCCGCAAGGCTCACGGCTTGGCCCCGCGTGACGATTAAAAAGGCGATCGCCAACAGGGAACCCACCATCAAACAGGCATAGCTCAGAAGCATGACACTCACATGCATCATCAGCCAATTGGACTGAAGTGCAGGTACAAGGGGTTCAGCCACCTGCATCGTATCTGGTAAAGAGAGGGCAGCAAAGGCGGTAATCCCCATAGCAACGGGTGAAGTCACTGCACCCACCCACCGGGAACGGCTCAGATATTCAGCCAACAGATGGGTGGCGGTGAGTCCCCAAACAATGAAAAATAGGGATTCGTAGAGGTTACTGAGGGGAAAGTATCCTGCTTCGATCCAACGAGCGCCAAGTAAGGAAGCAATAGAGAGATTGGCGATCGCCATCCCTGCGGTTCCCAAAGCAGCTAAATAGGGGATTTTTGGAAAGGCCATCCCTGACCAATAGAGTAACATCGTCACTAAAAGGACGGCAAAGCTTAGATTATCCAAGCTATTCTGGAGCGCAACCAGATCCATTATGTTCTATTTCTCCCAACTTTAAAGTGTTCTCTTCTTTTAGATCCTATCGGAAACATGCAAACTTCGACATAGCATAACTGATTATTCAGACTAGATATAAAATGTAAGGAGTTAAGACGTTGAAAATACAGGAGGGAATGCGAATGTCTGTGGTAACAGTAAATCGCGAACAAGTACGCCAAAGGATTGCAGATGTTGTTGATGATTTGATGGTGCAGGAGGAGCTTTATCGGCAAGATTTACTGGCGGAGGAGATGGTAGAGACCATTTTCCAAACGGTTGCAGAGAATCATTTGTTAGAGACATTTGCGGCGATCTCCGATGAGGATTTGCGCGATCGCTGCAATAGTATCATGGCAATGCATTTGTGGGCAACAGCAGGTAAGGATATGAGTCCACAGGAATTAGATGAGCTAATTGACGCAATTGAGGGAAGGTAATCAATGACAATCGGCTATCTGTTAGATACCAATATCGTTTCCCTCATCATGCGTCAAGATGCCATCATCATTCAGAATTTTGGTTTGTATCGAGCGCAAAAACAAAACCTGTTGATGTGTGGGGTGACTTACTTTGAAATTCGACGAGGTTTGCTAGTCAAAAATGCGGCAGGACAAATGAGAAAGTTTGAGGCTTTTATGAAAATTGTGCCAATCGTTACGTTGGATGATATGGAAATCTTTGAGCAGGCAGCGGCGATCCATGCCGATTTGCAGCGCCGTGGGCTGATGATCCAAACTGAGGATATCTTGATCGCAGCGACGGGTATAGTCAAGGGGTTAACGGTGGTATCACGGGATGAGGATTTGAGACGGATTAAGGGGTTAAGCTTGGAGACTTGGCTAAGTTAAGCAATCCTAAATTTTATCAATTTGATCGACAAGTTCAAATAACTCTTCAAACTCACAAGCATCTGCCAGAGCCTCTATGGATTTAGCCAGACTCTCATCGTAGTCTTCCAGTTCAATAATGAGCTGTAACATATAGTCTGGATCTCCATTCAGGACAGCTTGTTGGAAGTTTTTACGCCAGGCTTGGGGCAGATGGCGTAATTGCTCCACAGTGAATGAGGGAATGACAGAGGTAGATTGGTCAGACGTAGAGGTTTCGACAAATTCAACATGAAGATGTTTTTTTAGACTGTTAATAATGCGATCGGTCTTAAAGGGTTTACCAATAAAATCATTACAGCCGATACTTAGAATTTGGCTGCGGTTTTCTGCCAATGCACTAGCGGTTACGGCAATAATCACAACTGGGTTATCTGGACTTTGTTGTTGACGGATGACTTGAGTGGCTTGTTCACCATTCAGTTTGGGCATTCTCATATCCATAAAAATCAGATCGGGTTGCCACGTTTTCCATTGCAGAATTGCTTGTTCCCCATCGGTTGCTTCTGCGATTTCAAAGCCCCAATTGTTTAACATATTTACCAAGAGTTGACGATTAATTTGATTGTCATCAACTACCAAAATTCGATACTGATGTTGCTTAGGTGCAAGCCTAACTGACTTATAGCCATGGCTTGATTTCAAGTTACAAATGCTCGATTCTTGGGCAATGGGAATATCGAACTTAAAAGTTGTACCTTTTCCTAGGTCACTGTCTACTGTTAATTGACCTCCGAGTAAATTGACAATTTTTTGGCTAATGACTAACCCCAGCCCTGTTCCTTCTTGACTATTTATACCACTTTGAGTTTGAACAAAAGACTGAAAAAGATCCTGGATTTCTTCTGGGGCAATACCCACCCCAGTATCGCTCACTTGAAATTGTAGACGGAGGCGATCGCCGGTTGAGAGTTGGATGCTGAGAGTTACGGAACCTTGAGAAGTGAATTTAATGGCATTATTGAGTAAATTAACCAAAACTTGTTGCAGTTTAATTTCATCAGTATTCAGAATTTCAGGAATATCCGATTGCCTATTAATTTCCAAAACTAGTCCTTTTTTATTCACTTTCGGTACGAACATCACTTCAAGATTTTCGAGTAGAGTTTCTAGTTTGAAGTTTTGAGGCTCAAATGTGATATAACCGGCTTCAATTTTGGAAATATCGAGGACTTGATTGATTAAGCTGAGTAAATATTCTCCACTGTCTTGAATGATTTGTACAAATTCGCGATCGCGCTGAGACAGGCTGGGACTCTCGATTAAAAGCTGCGGATAGCCAAGAATTGCGTTCAGGGGAGTGCGAAGTTCGTGGCTCATATTGGCTAAAAAGGTACTTTTGGCTTGATTGGCGGATTCGGCGGCTTCTTTGGCTTGTTGCAGTTCGAGTTCTAGCTGTTTGCGATCGCTGATATCTAAGGAAATGAAGGTTACATTCCAGCACTGTTGCTCTTCATCCCACGTAGAACTACTGGTTTGGGAAATCCATCGAGTCTTGCCAGTTTTATCATAAATCCGATACTCATAGGCTCCGATTTCCCCAGCAAAAATATTGGCCAAAACTTGCTCTTCAATCGGTTGCCAATCATCGGGATAGATATGGGAAACCCAAAAAAAAGGATCCATTAATTCGCCAGGATGATAGCCAGAGATGATGTGACTGCCTTCAGAGACTTCATTGATTTTCCAGGTGCCATCCGGATAGACTTGTAAGTAAGTAATGGCAGCACTGACGCTATTAAAAATTCTTTTGAGTTTTTGTTCTGAGGCTTGGATAGATAATTCAAGTTGTTTGCGCTCAGTAATATCCTTGGTGACGACGAGGACATAGTTTTGGTCTTGTATGTGGCATAATTCAGCCGAAACGAGTGCAATTTTAATCGCGCCGGATTTGACTCGTAGTGGCACTTCTAGATTAGAAACGCTTCCTTGCGATTGTAGCATCTCTAGAAATCGTTCTCGATCGCCCAGATTTGCCCAAAGTTGCAATTCTACCGTAGTATGACCGATCACTTCCTCACGAGAGTATTCTAGGAAGTCAATCTCTCGATTATTGGCTTCTATAATCCGTCCTTCGGGAAGATTAGCAATAGCAATTGGATCGGGGCTAGTACGGAAAATAGTGGCAAATTTTTCTTCAGATTCTTCTAGAGCGTTTTGAAGTTGCTCGGCAGTCCGATGGAACGAATCAGATAAAAGGGAAATTTCGGCGATCGCACTTTCCTTGCCCATAGAGGGTTCCCAGCATCGTTGGGCTAAGGCTATACTCTCTTGGCTGAGGCGCTTAATTGGAGTGGCAATAATCCGTGCAGTTAAGGTTCCAGTTCCTAGGACAACGATTAGGGCGATCGCCGATAATTTTAAGGTGCTTTTTTGATTGGCATTAATTTCAGCCGCAAAATCGGATTCTGGAATCGAAACAACAATCAACCAATCGAGTCCATATTCATCTTGGTAGGGAGTAATTCGCACAAACTCGCTTTGCTCCTTGATTTTGAGGTCTAAGGTTCGAGTTTCTTGGACAGTATTCAACGTACCAAAATACTCTTGAAGCGCTAAGGCGATCGCTTGGGTTCGTTTATTTTCGCTTTCAGTTGCTTTTAACCGTTGGAGTTCCCCTTTCTCTGACTTAATGAACGGAGTTTCTAAGGTCGATGTGGCGATCAACTTTCCGGAACGCTCTAAAATAAAATTTTGACCCGATTTAGAGAAGTTTAACTCGCTCAAAAATGTACTCAATGCTGATAGCGGCAAATCTGAGGAAAAGACACCCTGAAAGTGTCCGTTTCGATCCCGAATAGGGGCAATTGCATACAACCCTAAACTGGGAATAATTTGATAGAAGAAAACGGGAGACCAACTCTGTTTTGGGGCATTTTGAGCATAACGATACCAATTTAAATCCTGGTTATTGACTGGGAACTGATAAATTTTGCGCTGAGGCTTCCCTATACTATCGACTGTATAGTAGTCTCGTTTCCCTGGGTCAGATATGTTTGTTTGCGCCCAGTATAACATCCCTTTATGTAAAGGTTCATCGGTTAAATTTTGCGCCTTTTTAACCAATTCTTCACTGTCCAACTTTCCATAGCTAATCTCTTGCCCAGTCTCGTCGGAAAACCGAATAGATCTTAAAAAAAGAGACAGACGAAATTGGTGCCAAAAATAAGGCTGTAAGGAGTCAATGTTATTTAAGTCAAAGTCCCCTCTTTTAAGAGTTGTTTTATTCATTTTCAGGGATTCTTGAGGGATTTTGATATACAAATTAACTTTTTCTATAATTTCCCTCGAAGTATTATCTAATAATCGATAGGCTAAATTATCAACCGATGATCGACTGGTATTATAACCAAAATATTGAACCAGTCCAACGATAGTAACTAACTGGAGAAAGCAGGGAACAATTAAAACGACTTTTAGAGATATTTTTCGAGGTAATATTGTAGAAATATACTTCACGATCAACTCTTTTCCCTAAGCAACATTTTGATCAAGGTTGTGACATCCAGAACGAGCTAGATGACTTAGGGCGCAATCATTGGGTTTTAAGGATATTACTGCCCTGGCTCCATCACCTAAAAAAATAGGTTCAGATTAAGTAAGTTATTCCTTTTCAATTGTTCTATCTATTCTGTCATAATTATGGTAAAATTACTATATGATTAAGAGAGCCACTAGATCCCTTGAGTAGCCGATCAAACCGTCAAGAAAATCATCTCAACCTAGCTCGTGCTAGTATTCGACGATCGCTGGCCCAGTATAGCCCCTTGCTGCGTCAGAGTGCTACTGTGGCCATTCAACCGGAACTGAAAATACTCAATGCTAACCTGGAAAAACTCGATCAAAATGTGATTCGGATTGCTGCATTTGGGTTGGTCAGTCGGGGAAAATCTGCGGTTTTGAATGGATTAGTCGGTCAAAAAATTCTGCCCACCGGGCCCATTCATGGGGTGACGCAATGGCCGCGATCGGTGCGCTGGATACCCCAGGGGCAAAGTAAAGTACAAATCGAGTTAATCGATACACCTGGACTTGATGAAATCGGGGGAGAAGTGCGGGCAGATATGGCCAGGGAAGTAGCCCAACAAGCGGATTTAATTCTGTTTGTGGTGGCGGGAGATATTACCCAAACAGAATATGATGCCCTGCTGTTTTTAGCCCATACCCATAAACCGTTAATTTTAGTTTTTAATAAAGTCGATTTATATCCCGATCCGGACTTAGAAGCAATTAGTCGAAACCTGCAACAATTGGGGCAACCCCAAGAGTTAAAACAACTGCTAACGACTCAGGAAATGGTACGGGTGGCTGCCGAACCGATGCCTAGACAAGTGCGAGTGGAATTATCGGATGGTGAAGTGCGGTATGAATGGGAATATCCTGCACCGCAAATTGAGGAATTGCGGGGAAAAATTTTGCAGGTACTCAATCGTGAAGGGCGATCGCTCCTTGCTCTTAATGCGTTAGTGCAAACCCAAGCAGCAGAAGTTAGAATTGCCCAAAAAACTTTAGAGGTTCATCATCAACAGGCAGAAGCTCTGATTTGGCAGTATACCCGCTCCAAAGCCTTAGCTATTGCTGTTAATCCGATCGCCCTGTTAGACATTCCAGGGGGGGCGATCGCCGATTTAACGCTGATTCGTGCCCTCAGTCGCTTATATGGCTTACCTCTGAACCGACATGAAGCTCGAAAACTCTGGAGAACCATGTTCTTAAGTTCTGGAGGGTTAGTGTTAGGAGAGGTGGTAACCATCCTCCTGGGAATTGGTAAAACTGCTGCTACTGTTGCCGGTGCAACTGGAGAAACTGCCGGTTTAACGGCTTGGATTCCTGGAGCGATTCTCCAAGGGGCGATCTCCGGTTATGGTGCGTATCAAGTCGGACAAATTACCCGCGTTTATCTCCAACAAGGCTGTACCTGGGGTAACTTAGGTCCCAGCAGTGTCATCCAGCAAATTTTACAAGAACTTGACTCTCAAGCCATCCTCTACCGCCTGCGCCAGGAAATCGAGTCTTCGTTAAACCTGTAGGAGGAATAAACTCCCCTACAATCACAATGACAACGCTTAAAGTTACAGGCGATCGCTCTTCTCCATCTCTGCAACAAAATCACTCAACTTCCAGGTTTTGCACTTTCTCAATCAGAGCAGTCAAGTTGCTTTAGCGCTATTTCCGTTGTAGCCATTACGAATATGAATACCAGTACGCCAACCCGGTAAGGTGTCAATTGCGGCAACTTGCGACACTCCATTGACAAGTAACTCATGATAGGTAATGTTGGTTTGAAAATTACCCAAACCTATACCAAAAGATGTTGCGCCACCCTCAATGTGAAATGTAATCCGGTCAGTAAGAAAGTGTAGTCCGACCTGCTCCCACTCTTGGTTTTGAGGTGTATTGACCAGTGCATGATGACCATCCCAGAGGTTATTACTATACATTCCACTCTGGGCTTCATTGTAAAGGGCAGGTAACACACTGATGGGTTCGGTGGTGGGATTGGTGTACGAAACCGATAACCCTGGAACTAACGTAGTATCTTCAAAGCTTTCAATGGTATATCCAGTGATTCCCAGCAGCGCATCCATGGATGCGGTATCCGAGCTATAACTGGTTCCACTGAACAAGTTAATTTCAAAGGAGTCTGCATAAGCCACTTGTGCTGTAGCCATAGTGGTGCTGATACCTACGGCTAATCCGAGCAGTAAGTGTTTTGCATTGAATGAATTCATCATTTGTGACTCCCATACTGAGTATTTAACAACAGAAGCCATAGAAGCCTCTATAGAGTAGTCAGTTTTTTTGGGCTGATTTTATGCAAAATCACGGATTTTGTAATAAAACGTTACATTTCGATCCCCCCTAACCCCCCTTAAAAAAGGGGCGAATCAGAAAAGTCTCCACCAGTAACAGGGCCAAGCTCAAATGCTATACTATCCTCCATCCCCTGCGATGAGAAACGATTCCCTATGACCATCGCCAAATCATCAGAACTCAAAAATTTCACTCTTCCTGACCATACCCAACTGCCTGACTCCGATGGTACTTTCGTGAAAAACTTTCAGGAGCATCCCCAAAGTATTTTACTGACAGATTCGATTCAATCGACACTCGATCGCCGGCACCCAGACCAATACTATGCGATCGGTCAAGACTGTGGTATCTATTGGAGGATGACAGAACCCCCAGAAAAAGGGGCGGAATGTCCGGACTGGTTTTATGTTCCCAACGTTCCTCCCACTCTTGAGGGTAGAGCAAGGCGTTCTTATGTGTTGTGGCAGGAATTTATTCCTCCTTTAATTGCGATTGAATTTGTATCAGGAGATGGTTCAGAAGAACGAGATACCACTCCCCTATCGAAAGTGCAGAAAAAAGGGCAAAAACCCGGTAAATTTTGGGTATACGAACAAATCATCCGTCCAGCTTTTTACGCGATCTATGAAGTGCAGAAGGCCAGTGTAGAAGTTTATCATTTAATCGAAGATCGCTATGAGTTAGTGGCTGCCAATGAGCGAAGTCATTATCCAATTCAGCCTATGGGTGTAGAGTTAGGAATTTGGCGAGGACAGTATGGAAATCTAGAATTACCTTGGCTGCGCTGGTGGGATAATCAGGGTAATTTGCTATTAACAGGAGATGAACGAGCGAGAATTGAACGCGAGCGAGCAGAAAGGGCTGAATTGGATTTAGAGCAGGAACGCGAGCGAGCAGAAAATGCTGAATTGGAGTTACAGCAAGAACGCCAACGAGCTGAACGACTTGCTGAATTGCTACGATCGCAGGGAATTAACCCAGAACAGCTATAAATAACGGTTAAATTTGAACGGTTTGTGTCCAAGTTCGATCGTTATAATTCACCTGAATGTTAACGATTTCTTGGGGTTCTGCACTAAATTGAAGTTGTAATCCTCGATCTTGAGAACGGGATAGGGCGGTTAACAGAGGATTTTGGCGATCGCCAAGTAAAACAAATGCTACTCCTGGGGGTAATGTGGCTCGCTCTCCACTTGGATACAATTGCAGACGAATATCCATCGATTCATCCACAGCAGTTTCAATTTCTACCACTAAGATCAAACTCAAATCGCCCACATCAATGGGTTTTGCTTGACGAAGGATTACGGGAGATTGAGCCGATCTAAAGTTAAATCCCAGGACTAAATCGGAACTCAATAGCTCTTCTACTGCTTGCCATCCAGGGGGGATAATTCCCGTTAACCACTCTCCTAATTGAATCATGGGCGTTAAGAGATTAACTGGAGTGGAAGCAGAGCGTAAATTAAATAAATGCTCCAGTAAGGCTTCTAAGGGTTGCAACTGATCTAAATGCAGAGTTTCGTCCGTAACTTGGGGGACAAAACCGAGGATTGTGACTTGGCGATCGCCCTCTGCTAGTTCCACAATTGCATAACCAATGCGATCGCACCAAACTTCTAAAGGAATCGGACAAACCGTATCTCCTTCGCGCACCGCTCGGCATTCTAATTTTCCCAAATTCACCACTTCCAGATCGGCTAAATCTCCACCATATCGCATCACCGGATTCCAGCTATCACTCGCTTCTCGATCCGTTTCTATGCCCAACATTTGCAGACAATCATCAACCCCTAAAACCGCCAACGTATTCAGATAAACTTGCCTCACTTTTTCCGGTGTCAGTTGTTCCTGAGCAAACTGATTCGCCCATTGGCGATAGCGCTCTGGAATCGGAAGAATTAACAGATGTTCATCAACAATAGTAGTCATGTCTCAATTAAAAATTAAAAATTAAAAATGGGTCGGTTAGGACTGTTTTTCAGTTTTGAAACCTATTCCCTCTTCCCCATTCCCTAAAAATACCCTTGAGATTGAGCAAATTCCCGCAAGCGGGGTAAACATTGACGAGAATAAAAACTGCTCAGGGTGTTTTTATCAACCTGAAATTCCTCGGCTAAGTCTTTCCAAGATGTTTCTGGGGGTAAACGGCGTAAAATTAACACTTGGCAGTTGACATCGGGGCGATCGCGCATATGAATCCGTCTTAACTTTCCCCCTGCATCAGTTTTGACCCAGTCATGTATCTCTTCCAACACCGGAGGAATCGGAGAAGGAGCCGGTAAATCATCGATCGGATCGTACACTTCTCCCTCAAAAGTCCGATAGGTTTGCACTCTAGTTTTTTGTTGCTGAAATCCTTCAATCCGGTTATCCTGCAATCGACGCTTCAAATAAGCATTAATCCAGGTAATAATTGTCCCTTTTTCAGCATCGTAAGCTGCCCCCGTTGCCGCTTCACAGAGGTTACGACAGACATAAAACCAGGTTTGTTGGAGAGCATCCTCATAGTGAGGAACCGCTTCTTTCCACAGTTTGCCGGAATGTTGAATCCATTTCACCAGTTGAGCCAATCCTTTTTGCCGTTCTAAACTCAAAGGAGGCTGGGCACAGGTTTCCTGGATTAACTGTTGCAGTTTGGCGAACAAGGGAGCCTTCCCCCCCGGCTGATTTTGATCCATTACACACCATCAAGGCTTTATCGTTTATCAGATGTTCCTAGTGTGTCATGAACCCTTCTGTTTATCTGTCATCTGTGTAAGGGCACTCACGGCATTCTGTTACAAATCTTCATATTAAATCCGCTTTGACCCTGGTCAGGCCGTTAAACCACTCGATACACTAGGATAGAATCAAAATGATTTACTGCACACCTTGACGTTCAATTTAGACACTAATGAGTAGCATCAGTCTGCAAAAAGGCCAACGAATTTCTTTAGATAAAGTCGCCCCCAACTTACAAGCCGTATTTGTGGGTTTAGGATGGGATGTAAAAGCCACCGATACCGGTTATGATTTTGACTTAGATGCCTGCGCATTTCTGTTGGGAGAAAATGAGAAACTCATTTCCGATAAGCACTTCATTTTCTATAATAATAAGGTGAGTCCCGATACCCATAAGTCCATTGAACATATGGGGGATAATTTGACCGGAGAAGGAGAAGGTGATGATGAAGTAATCATTGTCAATTTGCAAAAAGTGCCCCCAGAAGTTCATCGAATCGTGTTTACCGTAACCATTCATGAAGCCGAGAAGCGCAAACAGAATTTTGGTCAGGTAGAAAATGCCTATGTGCGCTTAGTGGATGTTTCTACTAAAAACGAATTACTCCGCTATCCTTTGGCCGAAGATTATTCCATTGAAACAGCGTTAATTATGGCAGAACTCTATCGCCGTGATGGACAATGGCGCATGAATGCAGTAGGTTCTGGGTATCAAGGCGGTTTGCAGGCTCTATTGGATCGATATCTGTAACTGAGGCTCAAAATTATGGGAATTAACCTAGAAAAAGGACAACGAATTTCCTTAGAGAAAATTGCTCCGGGCTTGAAAAGTTTGCTGTGTGGATTAGGTTGGGATGTTGTCGAATCAAAGGGATTATTGGGAATTCTAAAAAAAGAGGCCAATCTGGATTTAGATGCGTCGGTAATCTGCTTGGACGACCAAGATAAGCTGAAGGGAGTTACGGATTTAGTCTATTTTGGAAACTTGCGCCATTCTTCAGGAGCAGTAACCCATTTGGGCGATAACTTGACGGGAGAAGGAGAAGGGGATGATGAACAGATTTTAGTATCGCTAGACCAACTGCCGCCAGGGATCAAAAAGTTGGTATTTGTGGTCAATATTTATGAGTGCTTATCGCGAAAGCAGGAGTTTTCGCAAGTCAAAAATGCGTTTGTGCGCTTGGTTAACCGGTCGAATAATCAGGAGATTGCGCGGTATAATCTTTCGGGTTCCAATTATGCGGGAATGACTGGGATGATTATGGCAGAAGTCTATTTACAAGATGGACAATGGCAAATGGCAGCTAAGGGGGAAGGATTTCGAGTGAAAAATTTACAGGAAATAATCCAATATTATCGGTAGTTTCTAGGAGATCGCTACGGGCGGGGAGTGGATAATCGGTCATGGGTCATTGGTTAGTATGAGTACGGAAACTAGGGGCGAAGTGGCGATCGCCCCTTTCCTCACCTTTGGGATATCATAACAGCACTTTGCTGGCATTATGAAACACAAGCTTGAATCCTCTCTCTCTATGTACCACAACCCTATTCCCTATTCCCCAGCGCCAAGCGCTGTATCTACTATCAACTGCTATAACATAGGGTGCAACAGTTTAGAATCACTTCAAGCTCAGGAGCATTTTTAGTTGCATGATGAGTATCTTAGTATCTATCACATTAGGTTTAGTCTTGATTGGGATTATCATTTACGCGCTGATCGCAGAAGAGTCAAAAGGTGGTGAGTAGGGAGCAACAATGAGAGTTAAATTAGTTAAATTAGGAGCGATCACCATTCGCTTAAGTTTATTTGCTTTTTTATTGGTGATTCTTTGCCAAACCACCACCCATAGCTTTGTCGCGAATAGACCAAAAATTGTATTTCAGTCCCTGCGGGAAAACAATATGTCCATCTATGTCATGAATGACGATGGTTCCTATCCTAAGCGCCTGACCCATATTTTACGGGATGATGGCTTACCGGCTTGGTCACCGGATCGCCGTAAAATAGCCTTTGTCTCAAACCGGGACTTAAATCGGGAAATTTATGTGATGAACGCCGATGGTGGAGATCAACGACGGTTAACCATCAATCCCGCTTGGGAATTTTACCCCACTTGGTCGCCCGATGGAGAGAAAATTGCCTTTAGTTCCGATCGCAACGGGAATCAGGATATTTTTGTCATGAATCCTGATGGAACCAGGCAAACCAATATTAGCCATCATCCTGCAGTGGAGCGATCTCCCGATTGGTCTCCTGATGGCAAGCAGATCCTGTTTACGTCGAACCGCTCTGATGGCAAGAGTTTCCAGATTTATCTCATGAATGCAGATGGTTCTAATGTCATTCAATTGAGCGATCGTGAAGGCATTCACCACACCCCCGTTTGGTCTCCTGATGGAGAGAAAATTGCCTTTAGTTTTGAATCTTTTCAACTTAAACCCGGTTACTTTACCCGTGATGCCGATATTTATCTCATGAATGCAGACGGAACCAACCTCATTAACTTAACCCGCAACCCAGGACGAGACCTCGAACCTACTTGGTCACCCGATGGTTTCAAGCTCGCTTTCCGCTCCACTCGCAATGGTTCCGATCTAATTTTTACAATTAATAGAGATGGATCAAATGTAAAACCCATTACAGAATTACCCCAAACCGGTGCAGCACCCGATTGGTATTAATTTTCAACCCTATGCTATCCTACTTCTATAGATAGCTATTGATCGAAGTCACAAACTGTAAAGATTTTATAACTTCAGATAAAAATCTTTATATATCTAGCATAGTTTTTGATTTATACTTAGGAACTGCGTTAGAAAATGCAGTCACTCTTTAGAGTGGTTAATCCTAACAACTAGGAGTTTTTCTGATGAGTGAAGCAGGGTTAAGCCAGAAAAGCTTAGGTTAAGATTCGATCCCATAGAAACAAAATGATGGAAAACTTATACAATCTTATCTTTGTCATCAGTGAGTTAGTAGTCGTTTTAGTTGCCTTTATTGTGCTGCAATGGGCGATAAATTTCCTCTTCAAGAAAAGCTACCACTTATCATGGCTGAAAGACAAAAAAAGCCAAATTGATAGGCTTCGGAAATACTCGAAAAAAATCCTAGCATTTTCTTGGTTTTTCCTCAGTATCTCCATCGTTTTAGCCAATGTATTTTTGATTTATCGAGGGGAAAAAGACTTACTCAAGTACACCCTGAGATTGTTTCAAAATGTACCCAAACAGTTATGGCAAACGACGTTGTTTGGACTCTTGATTACCAGTGGTCTAATTATCGTTACCTTAACCATTATCCGTTATCTTGATCCGGTTCTCAACCCAGCCGGTAAAAAAGTAAAAGAGTTTGCTGTTTTTGCTAAACTAACTGCTGTTTACGATCAAACCGATCTGTTTTTAGCAAACACCAAGTTTCATGTCACCAATACCCTTTGGCTGCTGACCTTATATCTCAGTGGATACTCTTTTAAGTTACCAGAAACACTCATAAGCTACTTGAAAACCCTATTGATTGGGTATCTCATTGTTGCTTTAAGTATCCTCATTTTGCAAGCCGCAACTTCGATTATTGATAGTCTCGATAATCTGATTGAATCTTATTTCAAGCCAGACACCTTAGTCAGTCGATATTATGGCAATCTTAAGCATTTAGTCCCCTTCGCTAAACGCTGTTTAGAAGCTGTAATTTATGTCAATATGGTCACCCAAGTCATTGGATTAATTCAGGCAATTACTGGGTTGACCAATATTGGAGAAAAACTGATTAATTTAATTGTCATTATCCTCCTCAGTCGTGTCTTTATTGAGTTGAGTCAACTCCTCCTTGAAGAAGTCATGCTATCTGACAAAAGCTTATCAGATACGCAGAAGCAGCGACGGATGACGATTACGCCACTGATGCAAAGTTTATCCAAATACTTGATATACTTTGGTGCTGGTATTTTGATTTTAGATGTTTTTGAAATTGACCCCACCCCCATTTTAGCCGCAGCGGGTTTATTGGGTTTAGCCGTAGGTTTAGGGGCACAAAACTTGATTAACGATATGGTCAGTGGGTTCTTTATTTTATTTGAAAACTATTATTTAGTTGGAGACTTTGTGGAGACAGGAGACGCTTCAGGGGTTGTAGAAGCCATTGAACTCAGAACGACTCGCATTCGCCATCCTAATGGTCAAGTTTATATCATTCGTAATGGAAATATTGAAGAGGTTGTAAACTATTCTAGAGATTTTATCTATGCCGTAGTCGATATCCCGATTTCCTATGAAGCAAATGTCAAGAAAATCTATGGAATTTTAGGACAAGTTAGTGAAGAGTTACAAGCGAATCACCCCGAAGTTTTAGAACCCATTGACTTTAATGGAATTGAGGAATTTACGACCTCTCATATGATCATTCGCACCATGACAAAACTCAAGCCAATCAGTAACCCCAGAGGCATCCATGACGAAATTCAAGGAGTTGTCCGAGATATGATCAAAGAGGCTTTTGATCGGGCAGGAATTCCACCTCTGTTACCTCAACGGATTATTCGCTTTAAGTCACCAGAAGATAGTCAGATTAATTTGCTCAAACCCGATAATCCGTCTATGACTTAAATCATTGATCCTGTTGCAGAGAGAAACCCGATGACGATCGCGGAAATTTGGGAAAAATTGGTTACCTATCAGTTATTCAGTATCCCCTTACCTAAATGGATAATTGTCTTATTGATTCTGGTTATTGTTCAATTCTTACGGCAAGTCATTTCTAAACTGGTGATTCGTAAGATTGAACAAATAACAGCAGCCACAGAAACAACCTTAGATGATGAACTAGTCGAGATTTTCAAGCCTTCCTTTAGTTTGCTGGTTATCTTAGGAGGGATTTGGGCAATTCAGTTAGTTCTCTCTGAAAACCTGACCCCGAAACTTAATCAAACCCTTGATGGCTTATTGAGCTGGTTAGGGGTCGTAATTATGGCTTATATTATTTATCGAGCCTCCAGTTTACTCGCTGAAATTGCTTCTACAGTTATTATTGGTTCTGAAGGAGAATTTCAGGAAATAATTAGGCCATTTTTACCCAAAATATTCCAAACGGCTGCCATTGTTATCATGGTGATCAAAGCCGCAGAAATTTTCCTAGGAGCTTCCACAGGAGCCTTAGTTGGACTACTCGGCGGTGCCGGAATCACCATCGGTTTGTTACTCAAAGATATTGTCTATGACTGGTTTTGTACCTTCATTATTTTCTCCGATGGACTGTATCGCCAAGGCGATTGGATTATGGTTCAAGGGTTGAGCGGATTCACTCAAGTGATAGATATTGGCTTTAGAAGTACCGAACTAAAAATTGGCCCCTGGGGTTCGACAGTAAAAATTCCTAACTCGAAGATGATTTCTGGCATTGTGGAAAACTGGACTCAAGTGGGAAGTAGTGGCAATCCCTTAATGTGGGGAATTCTACTCAAGCTAAGAGTTGATGGTATCTGTGCGAAAAAGACTCAGCGGATTTGCGAGCGTCTCCGAGAGATTGCACCTTCCATTGAAGGAGTGCATCCCAAATGCACGGTCTTTTTAAAAGAGATTGATGGCAATGCTCGTGTCTTTGATATCCGCGTTAAAGTACAAGACTTAGATTCTTACTATAACATTCAAGAGAGTTTAAATATTAGAATATTGGAGCTGATAGAAGAAGAAAAAATTCCCAGTCTCAATGTTCAATTGAGAACCGATCCAGAGAGCTATAACAAATTGGTGAATTCAGAGAATAATTAAGTAGGAAGTTGAGGCTCTTTTTGTTTCAGAATGACTAGGGCCATATCATCAAATACTGTATGTTGGCCAATATGATTCTGAACATCAACAATAATTGCCTGGCGAATTTCTTCAGCCGATTGGTGATGATGAGCTTGAACCACTTCACACAGTTTATCAATACCATAAAAGACTCTATCTTTGTTTTCTGCTTCGGGAATCCCATCCGTATACAAAACCACTACATCTCCAGGGTTGAGTGCGATTTGAGCAGAGGAAATAAATTGACTGATGTTAGCTTCTAAACCTAGGGGCAATCCTAAATCAATTGTATCAATTCGTTCAACTTCTCCATTGTATCGAACAACGATCATCTCTTCATGTTGTCCACTGAGTTGGATGATTCCATTGCTATAGTCTAGAAGTGCGAGCGTCATACTTTTATCAGAATTCATGCGCTCAATATTGTGATAGAGAGTGCGATTGAGAATCGATAGGAATTCTACGGGATCGGTTTGTTTACTTTCTTGCAGAGTACGGACAGCGGTTTGAGCCATAATCATGATGATACTACTTTCGAGTCCATGGCCAGTAACATCACCAATCCCAATTGTGAGGCGATTTCCCTCCACTAAGACATCATAATAGTCTCCACCCACATCTTCCGCCGGTTGCATACATCCAGCAATATCTAAAGTGGAGATCGCCCTCAACTCAGATGTAGAGGGTAATACCATCTCTTGCATCCGGCGAATAATATCCAATTCTGCACTTAAATACAAGTTTTCCGCCTTCAAACGTTTCAAATTGAGCTGAGTCCGTAAACGGGCTAATAACTCATCCTTAGCAATGGGTTTAGTAAGATAATCATTTGCCCCTACCTTTAAACCCGCGACAATATCTTGAATTTGATTTTTTGCCGTCAATAATAAAATGGGCAATTCTGTAATATTAAACTTTTCCCGTAATCGTCTCGTTACTTCATATCCCGTCATTTTGGGCATCATGACATCTAGCAAAACTAAATCAGGTTTTAATCCATTATCGATTAACTCTAACGCTTCTTGACCGGTACTTGCTTGGCAGATAGCATAGTCATTCAAAGATAAATGATTGACTAAAACTTGACGATTTACCGGTTCATCATCCACAATCAAAATTTGTGATTTTTCTTCTACTTCTACCTGATGTATCTCTTCAAGAGATTCCCACTTATCTTCTACTTTGAGTTCACTACTTGGGAGGGTTAAGGTTGATGAGTTGTTAGACACTTTAGCAGATGAGATAGGTAGTGTAAAAGTAAATTTTGAGCCTTTATTAACCTGAGAACTAACACAAATTTTACCCTGATGTAATTCTACTAATTGTTTAGTAATTGCTAACCCTAATCCTGTCCCTCCATATTCCCGCTCTGTTGAACCATCTGCTTGCTCAAAAGATTCAAAAATCTTCTCCAATTTATCTTCAGGAATTCCAATCCCGCTATCAGACACTGAAACCGCAATTTCAGAGTTATGACTAGAAGATTTGAGCGCTTCTGCACTAACTTCTACAATTCCCGACTCAGTAAACTTAATGGCATTACCAACCAAGTTATAAAAAATTTGTTGTAAGCGATTTTCGTCCGCTTCTGCAAGAGGATAGTCTTTAGGGATATTATTAATCAGTTTTACGTCTTTCTGGGCGACTAATGGTTTCGATAAAGTCAAAACAATTTCAACAATTGAATGCAAATCGACAGGTTTGAGTTGCAACGTAATGGTCTGATGTTGTAACTTAGAAAAATCTAAAATATCATTGACTAAGTTTGACAAGCGACGAGCGCTAGCAATAATGGTAAATAAGTTAGAACGAGTGACAGGAGAGAGTTCTCCCGCTACTCCATCCATCAAAGATTCGGCAATCCCAATAATTCCATTTAATGGGGTTCTTAGCTCATGGGATGTATTGGCTAAAAAGCTATCTTTCATTCGATCGAGTTGCTGAAGCCGCACATTCGTTTGATCTAAATCATCTTTTTGTTTCTGTAACGTTTCAAAAGATGATTTAAGTTTTTCGGACATGAACATAAAAGATTGAGACAATTCTCTTAACTCATGGGAACGATGAATATTTAACTGCTGCTCCCAGTCTCCAAGAGATATTTTTTTTGCCGCTTCATTCAAACTTAAGATATCTTGGATAATCCATCGGGAAGTCATAATTCCCAATATAGTTGCCACACCTAAAGCTATGAAGCACAGTAAAATAGTCATGCGATTATTCTCATGAATTTTAGCCATGAAATCAGATTCAGGAATAATCACGACAATCAACCAATCTAATCCATATTCGTCGCGATATGAGGTGACTTGAATTAACTGCCATTCGTCTCCTAGTTTGAATTTTAGCTGTTGGATCCCTGATATATCGTTAAAATCTGGAAACTCAGTTTCTAAAAATTTTGCAGTTGCTTGAATTAATGGATTATCCATATCCCTTGCTGGCAACCGTTGCGGTTTTTCTTCTCCTTGAATTAAAGGTGATGCATCTGTTGAGGAACCAACTAATAATCCATTCCGCTCCATTATAAATGTTTGACCGGTCTTACCAATTTCTAAAGTTTGTAAAAAGGTGCTGATCTCTAGCAAAGATAGATCAACTACTAAAATAGCTTCTAGATTTCCATCTTTATTATAATAGTGACTGAAACCTGGTAAGGAGATATTACGACGATTTGCCCAAATAAAAATTTCTCCCCAACTCGGTTTATCTATATTTTTTCCATCTATATACCAAACCCTACTAAACATATCCCAATTGGGATATTGATCGTATATTTCTGTCCGATATCCGGCCGGATCTACATCCCAAATTTCATAGATTTTGTCCGGATCTTCTATGCTCCAATGGGCAGTTCTAACTTGACCATTCACGATATTTTCTGAACCACTAAAAAGACCTTTTGGTGTGGCTAAATTAATAGAAGATATATTGGGGAAAAGTTGTATTTGTTGCCAAAAATGACGTTCTAATAAGGTCACATCATTGAGGTCTAGTTTCCCCATTTCTAAGTCGTGAAGATTAATTCGATTGATTAAATGGGGATTGGATAAATAAGTGTTTAAATGATCGGTTATGCGGCTGGTGGTTTCTTGTCGTAACTGAGTTGCTAATTCTTCAATGGCTTGTTGACCATTACGATACGACCAATATCCAATTAATCCTACGACTACAAATATTTGTACCAAGAATGGCACAATTAAAACTATCCTTAAGGGAAGTTTTTCAGATGCTTTATTAATCCATTGATTCAGCCGTATCGCCAATTGGATAAAATCTCCTTGATGAATGAATATTTACTGTCACATCTCATTTTGTCGATTCATTATTAAGATTTGTAACATTTTACCGTACTTGTTGTCACAAGACAGACAACTTTTGGGTAATTTGATTGGATGCACCCATCATGAAGTTCTCTAATCCTCTGTTAGGTTTCTCCTGTTGGGCTAAAATTCGCCTCATTTTGGCTTTAAGTGACTTGGCTATACTGAGATCGGGATTGGCACTCAAACTCCATTATCTTAGTACTGAGGTTTAAATTCGAGTGTTAGAGGGTATTTATCATCATGGTAACCGCATGGAAGCAAATTTATGGATACTGTTTGCTCTCGGATTAGGTTGGCGATCGATCCTTCCCTCTCCCCCCCATGCTACACTGTCTCGATGGGTAGTCCCCATTTTTACTCTATTTGGTCTCTCCGATCTAGTAGAAGTGCATACCGGAGGATGGTGGAAACCTGGGTGGTTATTGCTGTGGTAAGGGCTGTGTATTTTAGGGATGTTGGTGTTGCTCAGGGTATATCGGGCTTCACGCTTGGAAATAGAGTTGTTTAGAACCGTTCAGCTTGGATTGAACGCTTGCACAAACTGTTGATGTTCTGTGGACTGAATCCCCTGTTGCAAAACTGCCAACACTTGCGCCATATTACCCTGGATCATGGCTTCAATATCTAATCGCAACCCAGAAAACATCACTGAGGAAATAACTCCCATTTCCTCAGGTGATAACGAAACATAATCACCATTGTCTAAACGAAACCAATCAATCTGGCGATCGCACATCTGCCAAACTCTATACTCTTGTACACCACTACGCCGATACGCCCATTTTTTATCCCCTAGATCAATGGCAGCACTACTAGCAGCAATTTCTCTCACTAACTTCTGAAGCGTTATGGCATTATACTTAAGCGATCATTTTTTATTGTAGATCAGACCAAATCATAGACTTCTTGGAGAAGTCAAGGAATAGGGAATAGGGGTAAGAATACAGGATACTCCTACCCTTCATTTTCTACCGACTGATGGAAGAGGTCTAATGTAGAGTTGAGAGACTTTAAATTCCAGACTTAAATCAACGCTTGAATCTGATCAACGGCTAAATCTTCTACATTTTTAAATACCCTTTGCGCTCCAGCACTTTCCAATCGTTGGGCATAGGTTTGGCTCTGTTCTGGCGTTTCTTGCACATGGGGCGGTAAAATGCCGATCGCCACCCATAACCGATCCGGTTGCTCTACTCTTGCTCGCTCTACCGTCTTCATATCCGCCACCGTATCCCCCACATAAAACACCGGTAGTGTTGGATCGGAATCTAACTGTTCAATCACCTGAAATAATCCGGTTGGATCGGGTTTTCCTGGAGCATCTTCCATCGCCACTAACGCTAAATTCGACAGCTTTAACCGATACTCTAGAGCATATTTGGCTTCTGCCCGCGTTGCTCCACTAAAAAAGCCCCATAGAATCCCGTGGTTATTCAAGTCATACAGATAATCCGCCGTAACTAATAAGGGTTCATGGGTAATATATCCATTGAAGTTCTGGAGATCGCTGCCTTGATAGCGAGATTGGAAAAATTCCACCAGTTCCTCATAGTTAAGTGCCATACTCTCCCTGGTTTGACCTTGACTCACCCAATAGCGATACACTAACTCTTGAGACGCTTCCCAATCATTATTCCAAATTCCCTCATTTTTCAGCTCATCCATATCTGCTAAAGTGGGACGATACTGGTTATCTGTAAATTTCTCCACTGTATCGGCGATCGCTCGACGATAGGATTGACCCACATCTCGCAAAACCCCATCAATATCAAATACCACCAGTGCTTGTCGATCCATCACCTGATACTCCATGAAATTACCAGTCGATACAGTAGGGGTTTCGCTTTCACCACTACACCTGTGGGTATCCCACTATTGCCTTCATTATAACATTCAAATTCACTCAAATTATCTCGCCGCACCCATCCCCTAGCCTGACTTTGAAGCAATTCTACTTTTACCCAATTGTTTCCATATTTATCGTTAGCGATCGCCAATCCATCTCGATCGCCTTGCAGAATTGAGACGTGATCGCCAGGACTACCATAATATCTCGTGTAAAATTCTGTGCCAACACCATCATAGATCCCTAAGTCATTTTCCTGGTCTTCTTCCCCTAAAATCGCCGTACAAGCAGAAATGGGTTGAGCTTGCACCGACTGACTTTCCAGTGAGATTACGGACAATAAGAGCAACAGACTAGCGGCGATCGCTCCTATTCTGAGCTTGGATTGTGCGTTCATAGCTTGATCCTGAAATCCCTTAATCCCATTCAATTCATATCCCTAAATTTTGACTTCCTCCACTTGGGTGATTCATGACCTTTGGCTGGCTTTCTTTACACTTCTCAATATTAACTGAAGTGAATCCTAGAAAAATCGTTCACCCGATCCGATAGATATAAATAAATATTGCACTCTTACGCAGTTGGGGCAAAAGTTCGGTACAACAAAAAAGTAGAGAGTGTACGAGAGAAACGAAATGGGAACTCTATCTGGAACAAATGGGAAAAACCTCAATTGGCAACAAATCCTCCTAGGCGCTCTAGGATTCTGGTTGAGTGCAACCCTCATTATTGATCTGGTAATTATGCCAGGTTTATATACGGCTGGAATGATGACTCAACCGGGATTTGCCTCGGCTGGTTATTCTATTTTTTGGATTTTTAACCGTGTAGAAACTCTCTGTGCCGCTTTAACCTTAACCGGCTTACTCGTTTTAGAAAATCAACATCAACTCTCAGACGCAAAACGCCATACTGCCCTTATCTTATCCGTTATTTTATTGGCGATCGCTTTAGTAGACACCTATGGCTTAACTCCTCAAATGAGCGCCATGGGACTCAACTTAACCTTCTTTGAAACCGTGCGCTCGGTTTCCTCAGAAATGATGCCCATGCAAATGGGATATTGGGTCTTAGAACTGTTAAAAGTAGTCGGTTGTGGCATCATTCTCCAACTCTGTAGCCCTTGGAGTACTGCTAACAACTAAAGCAACAACAACTCAACTTAAAATATTCCAATCCATGACTCAATTACAAGGCTCTTAAAATGGCCTTGTTTCTTTTTTTGTCCTTATTCCCTGTCTCCTGTTCTCTATTCCCTATGTACAAGCAACGGTGGTTAGACTTACTGCATCATTATCGGGCGATCGCCGTCATCCGTTCTCCCGATCTGAAATTGGGGATGCAACTTGCCCATGCAGTCGCGCAGGGAGGAATGGGTTTAATTGAAATTACCTGGAATAGCGATCGCCCCGCCGATCTGATCGCCTTACTGCGTCAACAGTTACCCCACTGTACCATCGGCGCAGGAACCGTACTCACCAGCGATCAGATGCAAGACGCGATCGCCTGCGGTGCAGAGTTTTTATTTTCACCCCATACCCATCCCCCACTCATTGAACAGGCGATAAAAGCCCATATTCCCATCATTCCCGGCGCTCTTACCCCCACCGAAATTGTTAGCGCTTGGCAAGCAGGAGCCAGTAGTGTCAAAGTCTTTCCCATTCAAGCTCTTGGTGGTAGCCACTATCTTAAAAGTTTACAAGGCCCTTTAGGTCATATTCCCCTCATTCCCACAGGAGGTGTTACTCCAAACAATGCCCTAGATTTAATTAAAGCCGGGGCGATCGGCGTTGGGTTATCCACCCAACTTTTTCCTCCATCTTTAGTCAAAGCACAAAATTGGCAAGCAATTTCCGAAAACAGCCACCGACTCCTAGCACAATTACGCATGGATGATCGATAGTTCTTCAGGCAAAATAGGAATATATAAAGGAGTGCTTTAAGACGGTTAGGTTATTGTTTTAGCAATAGGTAATCCGTCATAGGCAATAGAAAGTGTCCTAACTCTTCCTTTCTCTGCTATAGCACTTGCTCTCTGTTTTGAGACATTACCCATGACTAGCGCATAGCGCTATAGCGATCGACTTTGCATCACTGCCATGAAAGCTATTATTCCTATCCTCACCCTCATTATTCTTGGAGCGCATGGTATTCAACCTATCCCCACCTTCGCCCAAAACCCCACCCTAGAAGAACAGACTCAAACCCTCAAAAACTCCAGCCAACGCTGGATCGAGGTTAACGTTGCCACCCAACGACTCACGGCTTGGGAAGGCTCCATTCCCATCTACAGCGTCATTATCTCCACCGGTAAAGCCTACCATGAAACACCTAGGGGCAGCTTTGCCATCCAATCCAAACATGAACTAGCACGAATGCGAGGAGATGGTTACGATTTACCCGACGTTCCCTATACTATGTACTATTCCGGTCATTATGCCATCCATGGCGCGTACTGGCATAATCAATTTGGTATACCCGTCAGCCATGGTTGTGTGAATGTCGCTGTCGATCATGCCCAATGGCTCTTTAACTGGACAACCTTGGGAACCCCCGTAATTGTTAAGTAATAGGAAATAGAGGAATAGGACGCTTCCTTCGACACTTCGGCTACGCTCAGGGAGCAACGACACGGGGACTCCATCATTGCCTATTGCCTAATTTTTAGTCGGACTCCCCTTCGGATGATTGAAATGACTAGGACGTTCCGAACTCCACTGCTGGCGTAAGCGCCGCAATTTCTGACTTTCCACTTGTGCGGCATGAATCTGAGCTTGCCAATTGTATTCGCCACCAATAAACACAGAGGGAAGATGCATCAAGTCTCGATCTTCAAATAGACTCATTAATACCTACCTAACGTAGAATCACTATAGAATCTCAGTCTATCAAGATTCCTCTGCTTGCGGTAGGGTGGGTAAAAGAACATGGATGGTTGTTCCTTTGTTGAGAGAACTCTCAATCGTAAATTTTCCGTCATATAAATTCACCAATTCCTTAACAATCGATAAGCCTAATCCTGAACCTTGTTGTTCATAGATTTTCCGATCGAATTGCTGGTAAGCACCGAAATTAGCGATCTGTTCTGCACTCATTCCCCGTCCGCGATCGCGAATCGCTAAATGATAAAATTCCCCCTCTATTTCACCAAAAACTGTAATCTCAGTGCCCGGCTCTGAAAACTTAAAAGCATTATCCAGCAATTCTTCCAAGAGTTTAATAAAACCTTCCCGATCTATCCGCAGATGAGCGTCTTTTACGTTTAATATCAAATCATCCATGCGGGATTTTGGCTGTTTTTTAGAGACGCCTACACTGAGTTCCTTAATAATAAGACTTACATATTCTATCGATTTACCTCTTAAAGACGATAACCGTTTTGGATTCGTTTTTATTAACTGCAAATCAGTATAAAACAAAAATTTATAATTAATCTATGGAGCCGTTTTGCTGAAACATTAATGTTTTCCAAAAGCTCTAAAATTTCTTGATGATCTAAATTCTCAAAATCGTGCTGTAAGAATTCTGAAGAAACCAAAATCCCGTTTAAGGGAGTGCGGAGTTCATGGGGTAAAGAGAGGGAGATACTATGGCGCAGTTCATCTAGTTTGATTTCGGCTTTTTCGGTTTGAACCTCTTGTTTTTTTAACCGAGTTGTAATAGCACTTAACAACTCAGTCCGCATAAACGGTTTGGTAATATAATCATCTGCTCCCAACTCCATCCCTTGGCGTTGATCAAATTTAGTGGATTTCGCCGTCAAAAAAATAAAAGGAATTGTTGCCGTTTGAGGTTGATTTTGGAGTTCTTTTAAAACGCCATAGCCATCCAATTCTGGCATCATAACATCACAAATAATTAAGTCTGGAAGATGGGCGATCGCTAAGTCAACTCCCTCACGTCCATGTTCTGCACCAATGGCCCAATAGCGCTCTGCTTCTAACACATCCAATATAATATCCCGAACATCTGGATCATCTTCAATAACCAGTATTTTTTTCATCACGAAACTATCCTTAATGATATAATGGCAGGGTTACTGAAAACAGACTTCCTTGGTCTGGTGAGCTTTCTACCGTAATCTCACCCTGCTGTAAATCCACCGCTTTTTTGACAATGGCCAAACCTAACCCTGTACCGGGTAAGTTGCCTACATTGTGACCGCGATGAAAGGATTGAAATAAATATCCAAGGTCTTCTTCCGGTATGCCAATGCCACTATCTTGAATTTGAAAACAAACTTTGTCGGTATTATACTCTATCCTCAACTTGATTTCACCTCCATGGGGAGAATATTTAATGGCATTAGAAAGTAAGTTTTCTAAAATCTGTCTTAATAAGCTTTCATCCAGATAGACTTCCAACGGTTCAGGGGTTCCGTCAGTCAAGAATTTCAAATGGTGTTTTGGAGTTAAACAACTGCTTGTTTCTTCTATCAAATTTTGACACAACTGATATAAATCAACTTTATGAGGATTGATCGGAAGTTTGTCCGAGTCTGACCTCCCCATGATCAAAATATTATTCAACAAACAATTCAAGTGATTAACGGTGATTTGAATTCGTTGCAAATATTTAAGTTGTTTAGATGAGTCCCACTGGCTTTGGTAATGCTCCAAGGCTTCAGCAGAAGCCAAAATCCGGGTTAACGGCGTGCGAAATTCATGGGAAGCCATGGCAATAAACCGAGATTTTAACTGATTTAACTCTTTTTCTCGTTCCCAATTTTTTCTCATATCTTCTTCCATGCTTTTGCGCCGAGTAATGTCTTCTACTGTGCCTTCATAGGCAATAATTTCCCCCCGATGATTAGTAATGACTCTGGCATTTTCACAAATCCAAATGATCTGGCGATCGCGCCGATAAATCTGGGATTCAAAGCCGATCACTTGACCTTGCTCGCGAATCAGTTCCATGAACTCTTGACGGCGATGGGGATCGACGTACATTTGGCTAATATCCGTCAGATTGGTCAATTCCTCTGGAGAATCATAACCATAAATATGGGCTAAACTCGGATTAACACTTAAATACTGTCCCTCTGGAGACGATTGGAAAATCCCTTCGATCGCGTTCTCGAAAATACTGCGATATTGGCGCTCGGCTTTCTCCAAATCTTGATAAGCCATTTCCAGTTGGCGACGACTCTTAAATTCGGACTGTTGCAGCCGTTCATAGAGATACACGGAAAAATCGCAAATCAAGCACACCCAAAACAGGATTAAGACCATAGGGACTTGCAAGGAGGAATCTAACACGGAGAAAAAAGAAGCCTCATGCTCCATAGAGTAGAACAGAGCATAAAATCCTACCATTACCCCTTGAGCGAATAAATGGAGCCGCCAACGCACCGAAATCAAGGTTGCTTGGGTAAAAAAGGTAATAATTAACCCGGAAAAGTCGATTTCAGAGGCTGGATTTACGGTATTGGAGACGAGGGGGAATAGGGTAAGAGACCAGGAAAATAGTAGAAATAAGACATTCAGATGACGATGGGTGGACGCTAAGGGAAGCAGACGCAGACTGGTCAACAGGCTTAGGGCGATCGCCACTTGAGTCCCTAGCTGGTAATCCCATAAGGGTTCCTCCAGTCGCCAAAACCGCATCCCATTGAGGGTAATCACACTAAAGATGAACCCTAATGCAATCCATAGCGCCAACTGCAAGCGCACTTTCATAAACCGCTGTTGCCATTGCTGATAATGACTTAAACCTTCACAACCTGGAGGATTGACTAGCCCCCAGAAGGGTTTCAATGGGGTTAAAGAACGTAAGCAATGGGATAAGTTTGGAATCATGCCATAGAAACCAAGAGAAGACTTAAGGAACAAAAGTCGGTACAATCCTAGGGAACACAGGTGGGGTCATACTAATTTTGAGTATCCACGATCGCTGCCCTCAAAAACAACGAGCAATGACTCAGTACAGTTCCTACTTTCATGGTATTACTAACCTACGCTCCCTCTAGAGTGGGCAAATCTTCAACCCAAACTTTAGCTAAACATCCCGGTGTTAGCCCAAAACTTAAGCCTGCTGACAGGGTTCCTCGCAAGGTACGCAGACGATACAGACGACTGTGGCGCTTCAAATCCTTCTGTTTAGGTATTTCCTTACCTGCGTCTATCCTCGGTACTTATCTATTTGCCACAGAAATCTTGATCCAAGACGGAGAAGTGCCACAATCTTTGTATGAGTGGGAAATTGCTGCATCCGAACCCACACCAGAACCCCAAGCCACACCCGATCGCTGGCAAGATGTGGAAAATACGGTTAATCAGGCTACTTCTTTAACGTCCACCGCACGAACCAAGGCTCAATGGCGTGAAGTAAAATCCTATTGGCAACAGGCGATCGCAACCCTCGATACCCTACCCCCCGATCATCCCCAGTTTACTCAGATTCCTAGCCTCAAAGCAGACTATCAACAGCAACTCGACACTGTTCAACAGACCCTCTGGGCCGATTCCACTCCTATGACACTCAACCACGTGATTCGTGGGAACCTCTCGCCTAAATCGATTGTACATTCAGGAAATGGTCTATTCTTCGCCCAAAATATGATGTATTCCCATACGGTCACCGTATACGACCGGGAGTATAATTTAGTCGGAACAATCAGCGATCGCGTCGATTTAGAAGCCTTTGGTCATACCGAATATAGCGGACTCTTTCAAGGATCGCCCGTAGAAGCCGCCTTTTCTCATAACGGTCAATATGCCTGGGTATCCAACTATCAAATGTACGGCCCCGGATTTAATCGTCCTGGAGATGATGTCTGTCATCCCGATGCCAACTTTGACCCCTCCACCCTCTATCGTATCAACACCGAAACCCTGCAAATTGAAAACGTCATCTGGGTGGGATCTGTACCCAAATATGTCGCCACTACCCCCAATAACCGCCTGGTTCTAGTTTCCAACTGGTGTAGCTGGGACTTAAGTATCATCGACACCCAACAGAATCAAGAAATTAAGCGTATTCCCCTTGATGCCTATCCACGGGGAATTGAAGTGGATGCCCAATCTCAATTTGCCTATGTTGCCATTATGGGATCGGATGATATTGCCAAAGTCAACCTCAATGACTATTCTGTGCAATGGTTTAACCAAGTGGGAGTCACTCCCCGTCACTTAAATTTAGACCCCTTAGAATCCTATTTGTATGTCAGTTTTAATCTGGATAACGAAGTCGGGAAACTAGACCTCAAAACTGGAGAAATTGTTAGTAAAGTTTCCACTGGAAGTGCCCCCCGCAGCATGGTCTTATCTGATGATGGACAATTTTTATATGTAGTCAATTACAATTCCGATACCCTGAGTAAGATTCGTACTCAGGATATGAAAGTCCTGCAAACAGTGTCCACAGAAGCGGCTCCCATTGGCGTAACCTATGACCCCGAAACCCATCAAGTTTGGGTGGCGTGTTATACGGGAAGTCTGATGATTTTTCAAGATTAGACTAGCACGGTAACCTCGTATGCTAAGGATTGATTGCTTAAGATTGTAGGCTCAACTCAGGTAGATCAGGAAATAAGACCAACTCTACTTCTGCTAAGGCTCGATCAAAGTCATCATTGACAATTTGGACATCAAACTCGTCTGCGGCAGCAATTTCGATGATGGCACGGTTGAGACGGCGGGTAATTGCCTCTGGAGACTCACTTTGCCGATCGCGTAATCTGCGCTCTAACTCGGACATCGATGGGGGCAAAATAAAGAGTCTCAGAGCTTGGGGAAAGGAGGCGCGAATCTGCCGAGCGCCTTCTAACTCAATCTCTAATAATACCAGTATTCCTTGCTTGATTTTTTCCTCGACCTGTTGGCGAGGCGTGCCATAATAATTACCAGCAAATTGGGCCCATTCCAACAGTTGCTCCGCAGCGATTAAATCCTGAAACTGTTCTGGAGTGACAAAAAAATAATCTTTACCGTTCACTTCTCCAGGGCGAGGAGAACGAGTAGTCATTGAGACTGACAAATAAATATCTGGATGACGCTCGAGCAGCGATCGCACTAACGTCCCTTTACCCACCCCACTTGGGCCCGTAATAACCACTAATTTTCCTGTCCCAACCGTTTGTATCATTCCCAATGTATTCTGAACGTTATCCTCTGCTCCCTTAAGATTCCCGATTACCCTTTTGAGACATCAGCCGGTGGGAAACGGTTTCTGGTTGAATGGCAGATAGGACAACATGGCCTGAATCCATAATTATCACAGCGCGGGTGCGTCTACCATAGGTGGCATCAATTAATTGTCCGCGATCGCGACAGTCGGCGATCGCCCGTTTAATCGGTGCTGACTCTGGAGTGACGATCGCAATGACTCGATTCGCATTAATGATATTACCAAATCCAATATTAATCAGTTGAACCATAGGGGGATAGGGGAATCGGGGACACGGAGACATGGGGAGATGGATGGGGACAAAGGGGCTGACGCTCCCTGAGCGAAGCGCCGCAGCCTAGCCGAAGTATCGAAGGGAGCCGATTGATTCAGGATTCGATTTATTCTACATTGAGGGTAGAGCGTTTAACGCTCCTATGAGGTGCATGGTTACAGACTCTAACCCTGAGTACGATACCCATTCCCTATTCCCCATTCCTTAGCACGAAGCGCCCTATCAGCTATGCCTCCACGTTGGCCTCGAAAACCCGACCGTAACAACGATCCAGACTATCGCCGCTTAGATGACCGGATGAACTTTGCGCTCCATGTAGCGATATATGCCGCAACGAACTCCGGACTCTGGTTTGTCCATCAAATTAAGCCTGATACCCTCCTCTGGCTGACTTGGTTTAGCTTAGGCTGGTTGGGACTGTTGGCGATCCATGGAATCTTTATTTTTGCGATCGCCGACTACACGCCTTCTTCTAATCCCAAATAAATTTGCCAATTATTCCCCTCATCCCCCCGTCTCCTGCGGAAGAAGGGGGATTTAGGGCGATCGAAATCTACCGGATAGCAGAAGGAAGAGCGATAACGATTCATTCCCTCTAGCTATATTGATTACTAGAAGCCGCCTCAATCTCCAGATTAAACAACGTCTTCAGAGTTTCCATGGCTTGCTTGCGAGCTTCAATATCTTGTTGGGCCCGCAGTTGTACCATGGGATCGTGTAGAATTTTATTCACAATTCCACGGGTGAGCGCTTCAATCACTTCTTGGTGTTTCTCCGCAAACTCAGACCCCAAACGAGAAAGGGCTTTTTCTAACTCTTGCTCGCGAATCGTCTCCACTTTATGACGTAAACAATTAATCGTTGGTACAGTTTCCAGACTGCGCCACCATACCTCAAACGCTTCTACTTCTTCTTCTAATAAGCTTTCAGCTTCCATCGCCATTTGACGGCGACTTTCCTGATTTTGGGCAACTACTGCCTTCAAGTCATCCACATTATAGGGTTTGACTGAGGGTAACTCTCTCACATCAGCATCCACATTTCGAGGAACGGAAATATCAATTAAAGTTAAGGGGCGTTCTGGATTAACAATGGGTTCTAAATTGGCACGATTTAATAAGGGTTGGGTTGCTCCAGTACTGGTAAAAACCAAATCCGATGCCTGAACCACCTCCATCATTTCTCCCATGGGATGAAGCGCTAAAGAAGCCTCACTAAATTTATTGGCTAATTCTTCAGCACGCTGCATGGAGCGATTGACAATACTAATTTGAGTACCGCCTTTGGAGAGCAAGTGTTGTACCAACAAACGGGACATTTTACCCGCACCGATAATGGCAATCTTGCATTCTTCCAGGGTTTCTAGTTTCATTTGGGCAAGTTCAACCGCGGCTGAACTAATAGAAACTGCACCTGTACCGATGTTGGTTTCCGTACGTACCCGTTTCCCCGCAGTAATAGCTTGTTTCATTAAGCGGTTGAGAATCCGACCCACACCTTTATACTGTTGGCCGAGTTTATGACCTTGTTTAACTTGCGATAAAATTTGCCCTTCGCCGAGTACCAAGCTGTCTAATCCGGCTGCCACGCGCATTAAATGCATAATTGCATCTTCATGGAGGAGAATAAACAGGTGAGGACGCAATTGGGAGAGGGGCAGTTGGCTATGTTCGGAAAGAAATTGGGTAACTTCCCAAACGCCTTGTTGATTGTCACGAATCACCACATAGATTTCTAAGCGGTTACAGGTGCTTAGAATAGCGACTTCTTCAATATGAGGATAGAGCTTGAGGGTGGTGATGGCTTGTTCGAGTTGGGGTTCAGGAATACTGAGTTTTTCTCGAACTTCAACGGAAGCTGTTTTATGGCTTAAACCGATAACTGCGACATTCATGGGTTAATGTTTGTTAAGGCAACTTGCTAAGATTTTGGGCAGATTATAAACAAAAGATGGCTTCAGTGAAACTGAAGACCCTATGGAGATAGAGTTTTAGGGTGTTCTAGTTCCTATGATTAAACCCCCTATCCCTCCATCTCCCCATCCCCCCATCTCCTAAAACAATGGGGTTGGGGGGGATCTTACAGAGCAGAAACGACTGTAATTGAAAAGTTATCCTATTTTAATTGGATATTTTTGGGTGCGTCAGCCATATGAACGGTGTCTACAAACCGGGCAGTTTTGGACTGACTGGAAATAACCAGGCTATGGGTTCTGGCTCCACCATGGAAATAGCGAACGCCTTCCATGAGGGTTCCAGGGGTAATACCGGACGCGGCAAACAATACGGTTTCTCCACAGGCGAGTTCTTCAGCATTGTATACCCGGTCTGGGTCTTCGATGCCCATGCTGCGTAGACGTTCGAGATTGCTTTCTTTGCTTTCGCCAATTAAGCCGGTTTTCACGATTTCTGGATCGTAGATGAGTTGACCTTGGAAGTGACCCCCTAAGCAGCGCATGGCAGCAGCGGAAATGACTCCTTCGGGAGCGGCTCCAATTCCCATGAGGGCGTGGATGTTGGTTCCGGAAAAGGCACAGGAAATGGCGGCGGATACGTCTCCATCAGCAATGAGGCGAACTCTTGCGCCAGCGCTACGAATTTCGTTGATCAGGTTTTTGTGACGAGGCCGATCCATGACGACAACGACTAATTCTTCTACGGAGCGATCGAGACACTCGGAGATCAGTTTTAGGTTTTCGGTCGCTGATTTGCGGATATCTACATGGTTTTTGGCGGCTGGAGGAGCGGCCAGTTTTTTCATGTAGAAGTCGGGAGCAGCAAAGAGTCCACCTTTTTCAGAAATGGCAAGCACAGCCATGGAACCGGGTTGACCGTAGGCGACGAGGTTGGTTCCTTCACAGGGGTCAACAGCGATGTCAATTTCAACTAATTCATCGGGATTGCAGTATTCTTTGGCATCTTCGCGGGAGCAAATGCCGACTTCTTCGCCGATGTAGAGCATGGGAGCGTCATCCCGTTCTCCTTCTCCGATGACGATGCGTCCGCGCATGTGGATTTTGTTCATACGTTCGCGCATCGCTTCTACAGCGACTTGGTCAGCGGTGTTTTTTTCCCCTTTCCCCATCCAACGAGCAGAGGCGATCGCCGCTTGTTCGACCACTTCTATAATTTCTAATCCCAATGTGGTTTCAATCACAGTTTTTCTCCCTAGAGGTAATTCAGTGAAATGCTTATATTTAGCCGGTTTCAGTGTATCAGTCTATCAGAGTCTGGGGCCAATGTTCGATCGCAGTCTCTCTGAGATTATGTTAAGTTTTGCATCTTTTATCTCCGAGTCCACGGCTCTGAGACCAGTCGGAGTTCACAGAAGCCAGCTTTTGTGTAAATCTCCTATAATTATCGACAAAGACTCGCTTGAGCTGAAAACTACAGGAGCCATACCATGTCTGAAACTCAAGGAAATTCAGAATTATCTAAACCCGTGGAAACGGTGACTGAACAAAAAGAGGAGACCCGTTTTCTGGAACCTCTGCAAACCAAGGTCAGTAATATATTGGCCAGTTGGCAACTGAAAGTTGGACTGGTGGGCGCGGTTCTAGTGACGATCGCTCTAACGGTTTTCTTTTGGCAACATGAAGTGGCGGCTTTGGGTATGAGGCTCTGGTCAAGACAGGCCGGTGCAACCCCAATTGAATGTATGGTTAAGGATACCAATGGCGATCAGTATGTCAGTTGTAGCGCGATTCTCAACGACCAGGTGGTTCCTTTAGAATGTGGCGCAAGTATTTTTAATGTGGGCTGTCGGATTAATTACGGTGCAGCCGCGATCGGAGCGCGGAAATCTAGAGATTAGAGAGGGAATGGGGAATGGGGAATAGGGAATAGGGAATAGGGAGTAGGCAATAGGCAATAGGCAATAGTCTGCTATCTCCGTGTCCCCCTATCTCCCCATCACCCCACCCAACAAGAGCGCTATCATAGTTACTCAAGAATATAAAGATTTGTAACATGATTGGCTTTTCCTCTCCTGGCTCCCAGAATCTGTTCAAAAAACTGCTATTGGGTAATGAACCCACCCCAGAATTACTGGCTATTTTGCTGGTGTATTTCGTGCAAGGGGTTTTAAGTCTGGCTCGATTAGCCATTAGCTTTTTCCTCAAGGATGATTTGGGTCTTTCTCCCGCCCAAGTGGCAGCGCTCACGGGAGTGGCAGCCCTACCTTGGATTATTAAACCCCTGTGGGGATTTATGTCTGACGGTTTGCCGATTTTGGGCGATCGTCGCCGTCCCTACCTGATTTTGTCGGGTTTGTTGGGGAGTTTGGCTTGGGTAGTATTGGCGACAGTTGTCGATAATGCAATCATGGCAACAGCGGCGATCGCCCTTAGCTCCCTTTCCGTTGCCATCAGTGACGTGATTGCCGACTCCATTGTAGTTGAACGAGCCAGAACAGAATCCACCAGTCAAGTCGGATCGCTACAATCTCTCTGTTGGGGAACGTCAGCCCTAGGAGGATTAATCACAGCTTATTTAAGCGGATGGTTATTAGAAATTCTGACTCCCCAACAAGTATTTGGCATTACAGCAATTTTCCCATTAATTGTAGCCATAGGAGCGGGGCTGATTGTCGAATCCCCAGAAACTGACTCTACTCCAGCATGGAATACCATCAAACACCAAGTATCGCAGCTTAAAGAAGCGATATTTCTCCCCTCCATCTGGAAACCCACCCTCTTCCTCTTCCTCTGGCAAGCCACTCCTTCTTCCGACTCTGCCTTTTTCTTTTTCACCACCAACGAATTAGGCTTTCAACCGGAATTTCTAGGTCGCGTGCGTCTATTTACCAGTATTGCTGGATTAATTGGCATTTGGATTTTTCAACGCTTCCTCAAAGCCGTTCCCTTCCGGCAAATCTTTGGTTGGAGTACCGTCATAGCTGTCCTTTTTGGCTTCACCCCGGTACTGCTGGTTACCCATACGAATCGACTCTTGGGGATTGGCGATCAGTGGTTTAGTCTAGGAGATAGCGTGATTCTCACCGTCATTGGCGAAATTGCCTTTATGCCCGTTCTCGTTCTCTGCGCCAAACTCTGCCCCCCCGGTATCGAAGCCACACTGTTTGCTCTGCTCATGTCCATTGCCAACCTGTCCCATGTCGTTTCCCAAGAGTTGGGCGCTCTTCTCATGCATAGCTTTGGCATTACCCCCAACACCTTCGACAACCTTGCCCTGTTGGTTACTCTCACCAACCTCTCCTCTCTTCTACCCCTTCCGTTCCTGAAACTCCTACCCAGCGACAACACCCTCAGTACCCCACAAGTGGCAGACAACCCAATTCATCCTCTTCCAGATGAAGAGGACGATCCAGAAAAGACTAAACCCTTAGCAGGACTCACACAAGTTTCAAGCTAAAACCAGGCCTACACGTTATTTGTAAGTGGTGTTTTATCATGGTTTTATTCCCAATTTCTGAAGAATTAGAAAAATCTAGAGATGCAATCCTTTATAGCCCAGACTTTGCTTTGCTCAGAACAATCCTTAAATCCCATTTTCCAAATTTAGGAGATAAAATATTTCTTTTGCACTGGATTCCAGAGCCTGACATGGATTTTTATACTTTATTAATTGATGGGGAATACCGGGTTGAAGTTCACCTATCAAAAGAGCCTAATGTCACCAACCCAGATTTTTTTAAAGTTACAACAGTGGTGGATTTTCTGAAACAGAAACCTAAAATGTCTAAAAGGTCACGACGAGAATTTGAGAGCGCTATTAAGCTTTCTAAAACAGAATGAGATGGCTGTTTAAGGGGCATTCAAAGCATGTCGCTCGATCTCCTCTTTTTTGTTTGCCGTTTTGTCTTGACATTCGCGATCGCTGAGGTGATACGGATCGTTATTGCGCTCGATTCAGCCCTATCAGCTCTCTCTTGCTCCTGACCTGCCACTTCTTCCGGCACAAATACGAAAAGTTAATGTTTCCACAGGAATTGCCGCTCTTGACTCTAATCAATGGCACAAATGAGCTTCCACGAATTGCTCCATCCTAGCAGGCAACGCTATAGTAATGGGGAATTCCTCACTTAAGGTTTAAATTCTCCCCCTTCATCTCCATCCTTTGATAACCTTATATGAATAATCTAGTCTACTACCGCTTAGGAACCTGAATCATTAATGAATTCAACCATCACCGCGCTACCCAACCTCGATACTCAAACCCTGCACGAACAGTTCTCCGATATAGAAGCTAGGGATATTGTGCAATGGGCTGCTACAACCTTTGGCGAAGGTCTAGCCATGAGTACCAGTTTCGGCATTCAATCGGCTGTGATGCTCCATTTGGTCACTTCTGTTGTGCCCAATATCCCAGTTATTTGGGTAGATACGGGTTATTTACCTCCAGAAACCTATCGCTTTGCCCATGATTTAACCCACAAACTTAACCTCAACCTAAAAATTTACCAATCTTCCATGAGTCCCGCCCATATGGAAGCTATTTATGGCCAACTCTGGGAACAAGGTACAGTAGAAGCATTAAATCAATACGATCAACTGCGTAAAGTTGAACCCATGCAACGAGCGTTAAAAGAACTTAACGTCACGGCTTGGTTAGCGGGTTTGCGCCGCGACCAAACCGATCACCGTAAGAGTTTACAGTTTATTAATCGTCAAGGTGATATTTATAAGGTTTTACCCATTCTGAATTGGAATTCACGGGATGTTTACCAATATTTAGTTGCCCATGATTTACCCTATCATCCGTTGTTTGATCAGGGGTATATGACTGTTGGAGATTGGCATTCTTCTCGTCCGCTCAGTTTGGAAGATGGACATGAACGCGATACCCGCTTCCAAGGTCTGAAACAAGAATGTGGATTGCATTTGCCCGCGACTGACGACGAGGCTCACAGTCTTGACTCTAGTAGTTTATAGTGTTTTGGCTAGGGAATAGGGATAGACCAAGTAAGAGGCGATAGTCATTCCAATTATTCCTCTTCTGTCACTTTTGGAAAAAGGGGAATGATCTCATGTCCGAGTACTCAGTTTAACTAGGTTAATCAGTTGAACTCTGTACAGTGCATTTCCACTCCTACATTGTTCCGGTAAAACATCCCTTGTTCCCTATTCCCTATCCCCTATTTTCTGAGTAACAGAAGAGGGATAACTTTGCAAAAAATTACCTAAAACTTGATTAAAGGATTCTGGCTCAACTAAAAAGGCCCAATGGTTACCGGGGACTGTTTCAATTGTTAAATTCTGAAGATAAGTGCGGTACGGTTTTAATTGCCAGTTCGTGCGATTGAGTCCTTTTTCTGGAGTCATTAATAAAGTGTGCAGGTCTAGGGGTTGTGTCAGTCCAGCAACTTGCATCACTTCTTTAAAGATTTCATTGCGAGCATCAATAGTGAATTTACTTCCCCAAGTGCCATCCGGTTTAGATTCGATACTGTTTTGAAAAACTTGTTGCTGTAAATCGCTCCATCCCCGATATTGTTTGAGGGTTTTGGCTTTGGTTTCGGCCGCCTCATAACTGCTAAAAGGGCCCATCCCTTGCAAGAAGGGCAAGACGCGATAGAGTAAGGGAAAAGTGACCTCAAAAAATTTAGGGATTTTATCAATAAAAAAGGGATCGACTAAGGTCATAGTCCGGAAACGTTTGGAATTCTGACTTGCCCAGAGAGGTAAAAATTTCGCGGAAAAGGAATGACCAACAATATGGGCACTTTCCCATCCCAGACGATCCATTAATGCTTCTAAATCAGTAATCAGGCGATCGAAGGTATATCCAGTTTTGGGTTTATCACTTTCTCCATGGCCGCGCAAGTCGGGGGCAATGCAATGGAAGTTTGGCCCTAGGGAGGCAGCGAAACTTGACCAAACGAGGGCATGATCGGCTAAACCATGCAATAACAAAACGGGTTCTGTACCTGAGCCATGCCATTGAAGGTAGGATAATTGTAGATGATCTGTGGAGAATGTATGACGAATGGCCATGTGATGCTCTCTCTAGATTTACGATAAGGTGCGATCGCTATGTTTAATCTTCCCATGGGATTGATTGCTGGAGCAACTTACCCGTTTCGCGCTTTGGCATTATTGGTGAATGAGCCTAAATTGCGCGGTTATGTGATTGTGCCCATTTTAATCAATATCTTGATTGGTATTGCGCTCTATGTGGGTTTAGTGTTTCCCGGTTTGGAACTGGTGGATACTCTGACACAACAGTGGACGTTTCAGTGGAATCAATGGATCGCTAGTTTACCGATGTGGTTAGGGTTTTTGACTGGGTTCACGGTGGTTCTGCATTGGCTGTTAAATGTTTTGGTGCTGTTGGTGTTATTCCTGGTTACAGGCTTTTTGTTGGTTCAATTTGGGGCAATTTTAGGGTCTCCCTGGTATGGTCAATTATCAGAACAAATTGAGAAAACACGCCTGGGACAACTGCCGCAGATCAATACTCATCCGTTGGCGATCGCCCAGGATATTTGGCGAGCCATCCTGTTTGAGTTAAAAAAATTACTGTTGATGGCGATCGCTGGTATTCCCCTATTGCTATTTAACTTTATTCCGGCGATCGGCACGCTGCTCTTTAGCATCGGCAGTTTAACCCTAGCGACAACCCTCGTTTGCCTAGATTTTTTTGATTCTCCTCTAGAGCGCCGCAAGCTTCCCTTTCGGCAAAAGTTAACCTTAGTTTGGCGCACGTTTCCCGCCAGTGCCACGTTTGGCTTAGTGTGTTTTGGATTGGTGAGTGTTCCGTTTATCAATATCTTAACGGTTCCCCTTTGTGTGTCTGGTGGCACTCTATTGTTCTGCGATCGCATTTGGCCCCATCATTTTACCCAAGAGCGATCGGATATAGCGCTTGGGACTAGGGAATAGGGAAATTCTAGTTAACGCGCTCCATTGATTCTATTTGTGGAGTAGGAAACATTGAATAACCCTTCAGATGCTTCCATTTCTGAAGGGTTATTCAATGTTTCCAGGGGAGGAGATTCTATAGGTTCTTTTAAGGGCGCAGAATCGACTAAATCGGGAAATTCGATCGTCTCTTGAGCTTCTTCTTCTAACACTTCTGGAGTCTCGATTTCCTCTTTTATAACTTCGGGTTCAAGTGCTTCAGGTTCTGGGGTTTCAATTTCTTCTTCTACAGGTTCGGGTTTAAAAGGGGATTCAATCACTTCTTCTACAACTGGGGATTCAGGGGTAATTTCCAGAGTCTCTTCTGGCTCTAAAGCTTTATTGCCAAAGGGATTAATAGACTTAACATCAAGTTGGTTCCATTTGGATTTTAGGCGATCGCGCCACTGATTCAGATTCAGTTGCTTACGCCATGCTGGAGTCTCACTAACCACTTGTTCTGCTTCCTCTTCTGCTCCTGAAGATTCTGGTATTATTTCTTCTGGTTCTACCGTTTCTATCGGTTCTAACTCTGGAGTTTCTAGAATCTCTTCTTCTACGTCCACAGTTTCAGAAATCTCTTGTTCTATAGGTTCCTCGACTGGTGAGATGTCCAAAACCTCTACCTCTGTGGTGTCCTGAACGTCTTCCTCCACTTCCAGAATTTCCAAAATCTCTTCCTCTACCTCTGGAGTTTCAGGCACTTCTTCCTCAACTTCAGGTTCCGGAAGCTCTTCCTCCGCCGCTATTGGTTCTTCCTGCGGTTCTAAAACTTCCGTCTCCGGTGCAGCAGTGGACGGAGCGATGTAGTTTGGATCGACAATACCTTGGGCCACTTCAGCACTAATTTCACCTCGGATGAGTTGAGACAGGGTATCCGTAGCTTCAGGATCATAGGTTACCAAGCGAGCCGTGGTATTGAAAACATTGTTAACCGGGTTACCCAGTTCATCTAGAATTTCCAGTTTGACCCAGTTTTTGCCTCGGTCAAATCCTTTCAGATAGAGAGGTTCCCAGCGATCGAGGATAAACTCTTCTCCGTTTACCGATGCTCGAATCCGCCAGTCTAGAATATTGTCCTCTGAATTTTCTTGCGCGACGACATGCAGAGGCGCATTGGTGAGATAGAAATCTAACAGAATGGGTTCGGCTCCATACGTGCCGATGGGATTGCTATAGGTGAGCAGGGGAAGGTCAGGATTAGGGATTTGGTCTTCAGTTTTCGTAAAGATGTGAAACGTGGTTTGGGCGTAAGCACCTTCATTTTTGAAGCTCTCTCCCCAGGGAGTGGTGGCGAATACTCTAATCGTATGGGTTCCCAGATTGAGGTTGCTAAACCTAACCGGTTGGGATAGATCATAAAGGGTTGTATAGGGTTCGTTGTCTAGGGTCACTTCCAGGTGAGGCCCTAAAGCTAGATTCGGGTCTTTATATATAGGTAAGTCTTGAACGTCGAGTTTTAGGGTAAAGGTTGTGTCTTGGAGTGTTTGCTCAGGTTGAGGATTGAGGATTGTGACTTGGGGTTGGTAGGTTTCGAGAATTGGCCGTAGTTTTTGGATGGCTTCTGGGGGCGAGACTTCAGCGATTTTTGGGGAAATTTCCCGCTTGAGAGGATTGGAGATCCCGGAGGTGGGATTGGGGAGATTGAGGCTTCCTTGATCCCCACAACTGACAACTCCCAGGGATAGACCCAGCACTAACATGAGTCCTAAGAGGCTTGAAACCATGCGTTTCCCGATTTTCTGACGCAACACCGACATCCTTAATCCCTTGCACGTTAAAGTACAGCGCTATTTTATCACCAACCTGGAAGTCTCTAAACTGGGTCTGCTTCATTCCATTGAGTTTTGTAAATATTATTGATAGATTATTGACTTTTGTTCTGTTTTTTGAACAAAAAGCTATCTGAAGATTTAGCCCCACACTTGATGAAGGCAAATTTGAATTATTGTTAAGTAGCTTCCTCAAAGGGAAGACAAGTCCTATAATTCACAGTCAGTACACTACTTAAAACCGGTGACCTTCTGGATCGCTTGATCTTAGTGAAACCTTCGGAGCATCGGGATCAAAGAGAAAAGGCTATAAAAGGGCAATGTCCTGAGTGAGGAAATTAAAATTCCTCAAATTCAGTAACAAAGCTTTACATAGACCCACATCTTGAAAAAAAACCGATCTTGAACATCAAGAAATCTAATCTTGAACATCAAGAGATAACTGATAGATCCCAAAACTGCTTTAAAGTGCCTCACAGAACTAACCCTATTAAGTAGTGCCTAGCGTTCTGTAATGACGCTACTTGTCTAAAGAGAGGAGAGTCTCAATGACAACTACCCCAAAGGAGCAAGAAGCAAAGGCGAGGGTGGTCGTCGATAAAGACCCAGTCCCCACTTCATTTGAAAAATGGGGCAAGCCGGGTCATTTTGACAGAACCCTAGCTAGAGGACCCAAAACCACAACCTGGATTTGGAATCTTCACGCCGATGCTCATGATTTCGATAGTCATACCAGCGATCTAGAAGACGTATCTAGAAAAATCTTTAGCGCCCATTTTGGTCATTTAGCCGTTGTATTTGTCTGGCTAAGTGGCGCTTATTTCCACGGTGCTAAATTCTCAAACTATGAAGCTTGGTTGAGCGATCCTCTCGGCATTAAACCGAGTGCCCAAGTGGTTTGGCCCATTGTCGGCCAAGATATTCTTAACGGTGATGTTGGTGGTGGATTCCACGGAATCCAAATTACCTCCGGTTTATTCCAACTCTGGAGAGCCTCCGGCTTCACAAACTCTTACCAACTCTACTGCACCGCGATTGGTGGGTTGGTGATGGCTGGCTTAATGTTATTTGCCGGTTGGTTCCACTATCACAAAGCAGCTCCCAAACTGGAATGGTTCCAGAATGTGGAGTCGATGATGAACCATCATCTATCTGTACTGCTCGGTTGTGGTTCCCTCGGTTGGGCCGGTCACCAAATCCACGTTTCCTTACCGATCAACAAGTTATTGGATTCTGGAGTAGCTCTCAAGGATATTCCCTTGCCCCATGAGTTTATTCTCAATCCCAGCTTGATGACGGAACTCTACCCCAGTGTAGAGTGGGGAGGTCTCGGTGGAATCCAGCCTTTCTTTACCCTGAATTGGGGTGCTTTCAGTGACTTTTTAACCTTCAAAGGTGGACTCAATCCGGTCACTGGTGGCTTGTGGTTGTCTGATACAGCCCATCACCATGTGGCGATCGCCGTCCTCTTTATCATTGCTGGCCATATGTACCGCACCAACTGGGGTATTGGTCACAGCATGAAGGAAATCCTAGAGGCTCACAAAGGCCCCTTCACTGGAGAAGGCCACAAGGGATTGTACGAAATCTTCACAACCTCTTGGCACGCTCAACTGGCCCTCAACCTAGCGTTGTTGGGATCATTGAGTATCATTGTGGCTCATCATATGTATGCGATGCCTCCGTATCCATACATCGCTACAGACTATCCGACTCAACTCTCCCTGTTTACTCACCATGTTTGGATTGGGGGATTCCTGATTGTCGGCGCGGGCGCTCACGCAGCTATCTTTATGGTTCGTGACTACGACCCGGCGAAAAATGTTGATAACTTGTTAGACCGGGTGATTCGTCATCGGGATGCAATTATCTCTCACCTCAATTGGGTTTGCATATGGCTAGGCTTCCATAGCTTTGGCTTGTATGTTCATAACGACACCATGCGTGCGTTAGGTCGTACCCAAGATATGTTCTCGGATACGGCAATTCAACTTCAGCCTATCTTTGCTCAGTGGGTACAGAATCTACATAATCTGGCTCCTGGTAACACAGCCCCCAATGCGTTGGCTAGTGTCAGTCCTGCCTTTGGTGGCGATGTCGTAGCTGTTGGTGGAAAAGTAGCTATGATGCCAATCGCGCTGGGAACAGCCGACTTCATGGTTCACCACATCCACGCCTTTACCATCCACGTTACGGTGCTTATCCTGCTCAAAGGTGTTCTCTATGCCCGTAGCTCTCGTCTAGTTCCTGATAAAGGAAATCTGGGCTTCCGCTTCCCCTGTGATGGTCCGGGTCGGGGCGGTACTTGTCAAGTCTCAGGATGGGATCATGTCTTCCTGGGTCTGTTCTGGATGTACAACTCTCTGTCCATTGTGATTTTCCACTTTAGCTGGAAGATGCAATCGGATGTCTGGGGAAGTGTATCCTCCGATGGAACCGTTTCCCACATCACTAATGGTAATTTTGCCCAAAGTGCAATTACCATCAATGGCTGGTTACGTGATTTCTTGTGGGCGCAAGCGTCTCAAGTGATTACGTCCTACGGGTCTGCTTTGTCTGCCTATGGCATTATGTTCCTAGCCGGTCACTTCATCTTCGCCTTTAGTCTCATGTTCCTCTTTAGTGGTCGTGGATACTGGCAAGAGTTGATTGAATCGATTGTTTGGGCCCATAATAAGCTCAAAGTCGCACCCGCGATTCAGCCTCGCGCCTTGAGTATTATTCAAGGTCGCGCTGTAGGGGTAGCCCACTACCTCTTGGGAGGAATTGTCACTACTTGGGCATTCTTCCTGGCTCGCATCATTGCAGTAGGATGAGGTCGAGAAGGACTTAAACATGGCAACGAAATTCCCCAAGTTTAGCCAAGACCTCGCACAAGATCCCACAACTCGTCGGATCTGGTACGGGATAGCTACCGCCCATGATTTTGAAACCCACGATGGCATGACGGAAGAAAATCTTTACCAAAAGATTTTCGCCTCCCACTTTGGTCATCTGGCAATCATCTTCCTGTGGACTTCTGGCAACCTGTTCCACGTAGCTTGGCAAGGTAACTTTGAACAGTGGATCAAAGATCCTCTCAATGTCCGTCCCATTGCTCACGCGATTTGGGACCCACAATTTGGACAAGCAGCGATCGATGCTTACACTCAAGCCGGTGCTGCTAACCCTGTAAACATTGCTTATTCCGGTGTCTACCACTGGTGGTACACCATCGGAATGCGGACGAATGGCGATCTGTATCAAGGAGCTATCTTCCTTTTGGTTCTAGCTTCGTTGATGCTATTCGCTGGCTGGTTACACCTCCAGCCCAGTTTCCGTCCTAGCTTGTCTTGGTTCAAGAATGCTGAATCCCGTCTGAATCACCACTTGGCTGGTTTGTTCGGTGTTAGCTCTCTGGCTTGGACCGGTCACTTAGTTCACGTCGCAATCCCCGAATCTCGCGGTCAGCACGTGGGCTGGGATAACTTCCTGAGCACTTTGCCTCACCCGGCTGGTTTGGTTCCCTTCTTCACAGGGAACTGGGGCGTATATGCAGAAAATGCAGATACGGCTGGTCATGTGTTTGGCACATCTGAAGGTGCAGGAACCGCAATTCTAACCTTCTTAGGTGGTTTCCATCCCCAAACTGAGTCTCTGTGGCTCACCGATATGGCTCATCACCATTTGGCGATCGCAGTTCTCTTCATCGTTGCCGGACATATGTACCGCACGAACTGGGGCATTGGCCATAGCATGAAGGAAATCATGGAAGCCCATAATCCTCCCAAAGGAACTCCCTTTGGAGGAATGATCGGTGACGGTCATAAAGGAATGTACGATACCTACAACGAATCGTTACACTTCCAGTTGGGATGGCACTTAGCTTGTCTGGGTGTTGTGACTTCTCTAGTCGCCCAACATATGTATGCCATGCCTCCTTATGCTTTCATGGCTAAGGACTACACCACCATGGCAGCGCTATACACCCATCACCAGTACATTGCTGGATTCTTGATGGTAGGGGCTTTTGCTCACGGTGCAATCTTCTTAGTTCGGGATTACGATCCAGAAGCCAATAAGAACAATGTATTGGCTCGGATGCTTGAGCATAAAGAAGCTCTTATTTCTCACTTGAGCTGGGTTTCCTTGTTCCTCGGTTTCCATACCCTGGGACTGTATGTTCACAATGATGTTGTGGTTGCCTTCGGTACTCCTGAGAAGCAAATCTTGATTGAACCTGTGTTTGCTCAGTTCGTTCAAGCTTCTTCCGGTAAGTTAATGTATGGAATGGATGTTTTACTGTCCAATCCTGACAGCATTGCTTATACCGCATTCCCCAATCACGCCAACTTCTGGCTACCCGGATGGTTAGATGCGATTAATAACAACTCTAACTCTCTGTTCTTACCCATTGGCCCTGGTGATTTCTTAGTTCACCATGCGATCGCCCTTGGTCTGCACACCACCACCTTAATCCTCGTGAAAGGTGCGTTGGATGCACGGGGTTCCAAGCTGATGCCCGATAAGAAAGACTTCGGTTACAGCTTCCCCTGTGATGGCCCCGGTCGTGGTGGTACTTGCGACATCTCTGCTTGGGATGCCTTCTACCTCGCCATGTTCTGGATGCTGAATACTCTGGGCTGGTTAACCTTCTACTGGCACTGGAAGCATCTGGCTATCTGGCAAGGAAATCTGGCTCAGTTCAATGAGTCCTCTACCCACCTCATGGGTTGGTTCCGCGATTACCTGTGGTTAAACTCCTCTCAGTTGATCAATGGATATAATCCCTACGGCATGAATAACTTGGCTGTTTGGGCTTGGATGTTCCTCTTCGGACACCTGGTCTGGGCAACTGGATTCATGTTCCTGATTAGCTGGCGTGGTTACTGGCAAGAGTTGATTGAAACGATTGTTTGGGCCCACGAGCGTACTCCTCTGGCGAACCTGGTTCGTTGGAAAGATAAGCCCGTTGCTCTGTCCATCGTTCAAGCTCGTGTAGTTGGTCTAGCTCACTTCACTGTTGGCTATGTCTTGACCTATGCAGCCTTCTTAATTGCCTCCACTGCGGGTAAGTTCGGTTAAATCCTTCTGGACTGATCATTAACTGATAAAAACCCCTCACCTTCGGGTGGGGGGTTTTGTAGTTGGATATAGCAGGGAAAGGGATAATCAAGGAATCAGGGTTTGAAGCTCCTTTTTCACAACATGACAGAAGAGGAATATAGCAGAAAAAAGGAGAGTTAGGACATTGTCTATTGCTATTCGTGCCTATTGCCTCAAACCATACCTAACTGTCCTAACCAAGTCTTTCTCTGCTATATCATTGCTTTCTTAAACCCAGTTCGATCGCCTCAATCACAGACTCCAACACCTTCACTCGTGCATAAAGCTTATCGTTGCCAGCCACTATTGTCCAAGGAGCATTGGGTGTATGGGTGCGGCCAATGGCCTGATTCACTGCAACCTCGTATAGTCCCCATTTTTCTCGGTTTCGCCAATCTTCATCGGTTAACTTATAGCACTTAAAAGGATCATTCTGACGGGACTCAAAGCGCTGTAACTGCTCCTCTGGACTCACATGAAGCCAAAACTTAACTAAAACATACCCTGCATCGATCAACATGGCTTCAAATTCGTTAATTTCACGATAGGCTCTCCGCCATTGGGTATCGGTGGCAAAGCCTTCAATACGTTCAACCAAAACCCGACCATACCAAGTTCGGTCAAAAATACCAATTTTGCCGGCGGTGGGTAAATCTCGCCAAAATCGCCATAGATAATGATGCATTTTTTCCTCAGCCGTCGGTGCAGAAAAGGCTTTGACCTCATAACTGCGAGGGTCTAGATTATCGGTTAAGCGCTTAATAGCTCCCCCTTTTCCCGCCGCATCCCATCCTTCAAATAGGGCTAATACGGGCAATTTAGCCTTAAAAATCTTCAGTTGTAATTCTTGCAATCTCATTTGGGCTTTTTTGAGCCGTTTCTGATACTCTTTCTTAGAGAAGGAAGCCCTCAGATTGACCCGTGCTAGAAAATCCGGTTCTGTGGGTTCTAAATGCTCTTGGGGAGGAAGAGAAGGGGGAATGAGTTGACTTTGCCTACGATCTAGGGCTTCTCGCAGGGTAGCGGCTACGGTTTGTAAGACTTTGACTTGGGCCCAGCGTTGACAGTTGCCTTCGACTAATGTCCAGGGGGCAAACCCGGTGCTGGTTTGAATAATCATTTCTTCTGCCAGCATCTGATAGTCGTCATACCGTTTGACCTGTTGCCAATCTTCATCCCTAACTCGCCAGGCATTTAGGGTGTCTTTGGCGTAGGCTTTAAGCCGTTGCTTGAGTTCTTTTTTACTTAGATGAATCCAAAATTTGGCGATCGCACAACCATCATCGCTCATTTGCCGCTCAAAAGCGTTAAGGTGGCGCATCAGAGCGGGAACTTGAGCTTCTCGAACACGATTAAATAGCCGGTCTTCGAGAACATGGGTATACCAGCTATGGTAAAACAGCCCAATGCTGCCGTAGTGGGGGATTTTTTGCCAAAATCTCCAGAGGACAGGATAATTTTTTTCTTCGGCGTTTGGCGGCCAAATGGGATGCAGTGCAAATCCTCTGGGGTCCATATACCCAATCACTTTTTTGACTAGAGCGCCTTTACCCGCGGCTGCCCATCCTTCAAGCACGATGATCATGGGTAATTTTTTTTCCCAACAGGCGTGTTGAAGCGATCGCAACTGTTGCATCAGATCTTCTATTTCTATTTTGTAGCGGTGCTTGTCAAGAGAGCGATCGAGATCCAGTTGCTTGAGCATTCGTGTATATATCCTTGTATGGTTCTGGTTCTATGATCTGCGATCGCTTCCTGATTCTTCCAATCCTTTGGCTTATTTTCAAATTTGCACCCATATCCCCTCCTGGCCAACATGGAGGAATGACTTAATTCTTTTTACATATAATTTGATACGCTAAATCCATGGTAACTTAAGAGATTTCATCATGGAATATCACTCCTACAACACTCAATTCCCTGCTCTCACTTGCGTCTAACAAGGGGCACTCAGCCCCTTGCCTCTTGATGATCGATTAGAGGAAACCTTAGAAAGAAATGGTTTCAGGATTCAGAATAGTTAACTTATTCATTTAAAGCGTCAGCTAAATTAGTTGCATTTTGTTCCATAATCGTCAAATACATAGTGGGTTCAGTACTGGTTGAACCTCCTGTTTCGATTGGATCAAATGTACTAACTTCAATTTTGAGATCTTGAGCTAGAGTTTCAAAGGCTTTAGTGTTTCCTTGCTGATCTTGGAGTAAGGCTTGAATCTGTTCGGCTTGCACAATTTCGATCAAGCGGCGCACATCTTCAGGAGAGGGATTTTCTTCCGGAATGTCTACCAAGAATTCAGCTCTGAGACCATAACTCTGAGCAAAATAATTGGCAAAATCATGGAAGGTGATAAAGGTTTGTCCGGCGTAAGGTTTCAGTTGTTCGGTAATCTGAGCATCTAAGCTTTTGAGTTCCTCGATAAAAGCAGCAGCATTTTGGGTATAAACTTCTGTTCCTTCTGGATCAGCCGCAATTAAAGCATCACGAATATTTTCGACTTGCTCAATTGCTCGTTTGGGATCGAGCCAAATATGAGGATCGAATTCTCCATGATCATGACCATGGTCGCGATCATCTTCATCACCATGGTCATGATCATCTTCGTCGCCATGGTCATGATCATCTTCATCACCATGATCGTGGTCATCATGGTCTTGTTCTGCAAACTTTAACGGTTCAATACCGGAACTTGAATCAACGATGACTAAATTGGTATTCTCCGCATTGTTAATGAGGTCATCTAGAAAAAATTCTAGTTCTAACCCATTTTTAATCAATATATCCGCTTGGGCGATCGCCTGAACATCCCCAGGTTTAGCTTGGTAGTCATGGGGGCCGATGTTAGTTGGTAGTAATTGTATGACTTCTGCGCGATCGCCGGCCACTGCCTTCGTAAATTGGGTAATCGGCAAAAATGTGGTCACCACCTCCAAGTCGTCTTGCTCTTCCACAACGGCTGTATTTTGCCCTGTAATGGGTTCAGTGCTGGAGTTAGAAACACAACTGACGAGAGATAGGGCAGTGAAAACCGCGATCCCCAATTGACTTACTCTCTTTCCTGGAATGATCATGGACTTAAATTAGAATGATTATCATTTTATTTTAGCAGTAGGAGCGAAAAATCTTTCGCTTACTGGCACTCTTTTTCCTCAAACCCACGATTGCCGGTCACGGAAATTAGGCAAGAAAACTCTAATACACTCTCACCCGTTCCCTGATTATTGATAATCGTATTTCCTCCTCCTCCTTGAGAAGCCTTAACTACAATATTCCCATGGACTTGATTATTTTCAATTCTGACATTATTCATCTCACTTGCTCCTCGATTGGTATCGGCACTGACGTAAATATTCGATTTCCCAATTGGAGCAGGTAAGAGGAGATTATCCGCGATCGTCACATGGTCAATTTCAGGAATTTTATAAATGCCAATATACGCATTACCTTGATTTCCCCGAATCACTGCCCCCTTAACCGACGTTCCTCCACAGCACTCTTGAATTAAAATCCCTTCTCCATCCACACTCCAATACCGATTATCCATAATTTGATGGCGATACACCTCATACTCATTTCCCTCAATAGTCACCTGATGTCCTGACCAATCAATCCCTCTATTTTCAAACGTATTAGCATTTCTGGGTTGACTTAATCCTGTCGGGTGAGTCCACACTTGTTTTCGCCGTTGATCGTGAATTTCATTGTCTTTAATCACCAATCCTTGACCGGAAGCTTGAATCCCAGAGCGCATCGTATGATAAATCCAATTATCTCGAATTGTAATTCCGTGACGAAATAATCCAGGTTGAGTCCTGGGAGTTTCTCCTAAACTGAACTGGCCAGAGCGATTCACTGCAATCCCATAATGGGCGCTATAATCGAAAGGGACACGACTACCTTGAGCATAAGTGATAATCTTTTTTTTCTTCAGTCCTTTGACTTTATATCCCGGTTGCTCATAAGTATCGGTAATCCGATCGTTGAGGCGATTATTGGCCACTAAAATATGTTCATAGCCATTAATTTTGAAATTAGCACTAAAGCGACTGGCAAACCGCATCCAACCTTCTTGAAAAGAGCGATCGGGTATTCGACTGTCAGGATAGGCAACATTATTGCTACGAATGCCAAATAGGATGATATTTCGATTCTTGGCTGAGTTCAAATCTGGTAGAATCTGCACTCCTGCGCGATTAATCTCTAAATAGACTAACCCTAGATCGCTATCCGTTTCAGGATGAGCAGTGCGAATCGTCTTAAATGCCGTATTGTTGGGAGTTCCTTCTCCCGATAGCTGGGGTTTATACTCAGGGAAAACCAAACGGGAGCGGGGTTGAAAGTCATCGGATTTTGCTTCGGTTATCTTTGGAGGCTCTCCGCGCAGAATAATTCTATTATCTAAAACCAGATCCTCGGAAAATTGATAGGTTCCGGCAGGAAAATAGATGACTCCTCCCCCCTGTTCCATGGCTGCTGCTTTGGCTTGCTCAAACTGGCGATCGCTGTTTTCTCCCGGAAAGTCGTTAATATTATACACGCATCCCCAAGGTAAGCGATCGCTCCAGGGATAAGCGTCTTGTCCATACCAATCGGCTATTGGATTAGTTTCCAGAACTGAATAATCCGCAGGACAATCGAGATCTGCAACTTGAATAATAGATACCGGTAAAGGCTCTAGATTAATACTTTCTGGAAATAGATTCAAAAATAGAATATAACTGAGCAAGCATAAAATAGCCATCCACCCTATGCTAAAAACTAATTTCTTGTATTTCCTCCAGAATTTGCGGTTCATAAATTTGACCGTTTTCTCCCCTCAACACTTCCGCTGGAAACATTTATAATCAATCAACACAGTTCGTCATCTAAAGGATGACAACAAAATCCATTTCTCCCTAACTTCTTGGCTTGATATAATGCCTGATCGGCAGCATTAATTAGAGACTTGACAGACCAGTTATCGGATGGTATTACACTGCTAATTCCTAAACTCAACGTTACATACCGAGCGATTTCAGACTCCTCGTGTATAATCTGCAAATCAGCCATTTCTTTCTGTAAACTACGAGCTATATCGCATGCTCCATTCCGATTGGTACTGGGTAAAATTATAGCAAACTCTTCTCCACCATATCGAGCAACCAAATCCCCTGGCCTTCTCGCTGCTTTCGTCAATGCACCAGCAATTGCAATCAAACAATCATCCCCTGACAAATGCCCATAAAAATCATTATATTTCTTAAAATAATCTACATCACACAAAACCAAGGATAGGCATTTTTGTTCCCGTTTCATTCGCAACCATTCTTTTTCTAATACAGAATCAAAAACGCGTCTATTCGCTACCTGTGTCAATCCATCTCGATTAGCTAAACGTTCTAACTCTTGGTTCGCCATTTCTAGTTGTTGATACAATTTTGACTTTTCTAAAGGTGAAGCTAATTGATTAACAACTGCTTGAATTAAATCCACCAAATAATCTTGGCAGTCTTCAACGCTTAATTTATAAAAGACCAGAATCGCCAATACTGTTTGGCTGGCAACAATGGGAACACCAAAAACTGATTTGAATTCTGACTTTTCAGCCAATTCTTTACCCACACATAAATTATCTAAATCATTACAACAATCATGAATCCATTCTGGTTTTTGAGATGTCCAAATTCTACCAGGCAAACCTTGATTAGGAGCTAAGGTGATCTGGCCACTTTTTTCTTGAAACTCTTGAAATTTCTCTATTCCAGTTTCTAGACAAGGAATATAGGTTAACAAAGTTTCCTCATGATTAGGAATCCAGGCTTCTGCATAATCCCACAAGATATGACGGCAGACTCGATCTAAAACTTGAGAAATAGCTAACTTGATGTCAAAAACATCATTGATTATTTTGGTGACATCTAGCATTAAACTCATCTCTCCTTGAGTTTTCTGCAATTGTCTATTCTTGATCTCTAGAAAATTATTGTTGAGTTGTAATTCTCGTTGTAAATCTCTTAATTCCAGATGATGTTTAACCCGGGCTAAGAGTTCCTCCATTTGAAACGGTTTCGTCAAATAATCGGCTCCTCCCAGTTGAAAGGCTTTAGCCTTATCCATTCCTTCTTGAAGAGCGCTCAAAAAAATGACTGGGATATCAGAGGTTTTGGGATTTTGCTTCAATTCTTGACAAAAAAGATACCCATTCATTTCCGGCATCATGATATCTAGAAGAATTAAATCAGGCTGGAAATGGTCAAGACTGGTGAGTGCAAATTTACCATTAGCAGCTAAACGAACTTCATAACCTTGCTGTTGCAAAACGGTTTTCAGTAGTCGTAGATTTTCCGTAAAATCATCAACGACTAACAGTTGTGGAGACAGGTTAGAATTAAAAGACTGAATCATGTTTTTACATAAGAGTTGTATAAGCTACAAAGTCCAACGATAAAGATAATTCTAAATTATCAGGCTCAATCATCAAGATTAAAGACATGTAAAGGGATAGAATTTAGCAACTGAGATTCAGAGGACTAAGGATCTTAATTCTCATGATATGGCATGTTCAAATAATCAGCCATGCGATCGCGCAAGGGATGGGTCGCACGATCTCCTCCTACTTCACCTCTGACCCTAACCCCCAACTGTCAAAAGGGTTTAAAATCCAATCAGCACACCTGATATTCTCTCAAACCCTGTGACAACTCAACAGTTATCTCCAAAACTCTTAACCCCTCAAACCTGGCTCTGGCAAAACCATCGAATTATCTATACGGTTCAGGGTGAGGGTATTCCCCTTGTCCTACTCCATGGTTTTGGCGGGTGTGTGGGTCATTGGCGCAAAAATATTCCCACGTTAGCCCAAGCTGGATATCAAGTGTTTGCCCTCGATTTACTAGGGTTTGGAGCTTCAGATAAACCCCCCTTAGACTACTCCATGGATCTCTGGTATAGCCTGCTTCAGGACTTTTGGGCAACTCATATTCAACAGCCAGCCGTATGGATTGGTAATTCTATTGGCGGACTGTTGAGCTTAATGATTCTAGCCCAAACTCCAGAGCGGGGAAAGGCTGGCGTTTTGATTAACTGTGCTGGAGGATTGAACCATCGTCCTGAAGAACTGAATTTTCCCTTACGGATAGTCATGGGAGCGTTTACCCGTTTGGTCAGTTCTCCGGTTACTGGACCGTTTCTGTTTAATCAGGTGCGGCAAAAACACCGCATTCGCAGGACGCTCCATCAAGTTTATATGTCCTCTGAGGCAATTACGGATGAGTTAGTAGATTTACTCTATCAACCCTCCTGCGATCCAGGAGCACAAAAAGTCTTTGCTTCGGTATTAACTGCTTCTCCAGGGCCAAAACCAGAAGAGTTATTAACCCAGGTCAAACAGCCCTTGTTAGTCTTGTGGGGCGAAAATGACCCTTGGACTCCCATTAGTGCAGGTAAGCTGTATCGTCGTTTGGCTCAAACCCGCGCAGATGTCGAGTTTATCTCGATTCCGAATGCGGGCCATTGTCCCCATGATGAATATCCGGATTTAGTAAACCGGCTGATTTTAAGGGGTTTAACTCAATTTTGAAGTCAGAATTAGAGGGCAAAGTGGTGTATGCCTAAAAAAATAAGAGAACTCAAGCAGATACTACAAAAAGCAGGATTTACTCTCTTATCCAAGCGTGGAAAAGGCAGTCATTCCTATTGGGTTCATCCTCTTTTGCACAATGCCCTCATTCTTTCTGGTAAAGATAGCCAAGATGCCAAACCTTATCAAGAAAAAGATATTAGAGCAACGATCCAAGAAATAGAACAATTAGAACAAGAGGAAGACTTATGAAATATAGTATTATCATTCAATGGTCTGAAGAAGATAACGCTTATATTGCTAGCTTACCTGAATGGGGCAAATATGCTCGAACTCATGGCAATACTTATGAAGAAGCCTTACAAAAGGCGAAGGAAGTGTTAGAAGACTTAATTGATAGCTATCATCAGAATAATAGACCTTTACCCCCTCCACAAGTTCTCACACTCGCTATGTAGATCGTATGTTAGCCTCCCTAGAGATGATTTTTTCCCAATCCATACCTCTTTTTAATTGATATTACGTCATCTTTAACATTCTTTGAATGGGACGTAAAGCGGCTACCTGAATCGCTTCGGGTAGGGTAATTTCTGGAGTCCGGTATTTCATCGCCAAGTACAATTTTTCTAAGGTATTCAGGCGCATATGAGGACATTCATTACAAGCACAATTATTCATCGGTGGTGCAGGAATGAATTGTTTATGGGGTGCTTCTTTCTGCATTTGATGGATAATTCCCGGTTCAGTAGCCACAATAAAGGCTGGACTGTGACTGGTTTGGGCATATTGGAGTAAAGCAGTGGTGGAACCAATATGATCGGCATGGCGGAGTACGGGAGGTTCGCATTCTGGATGGGCGATGATTTCGGCTTCGGGATGCTGCACTTTCAGTTGCACGATTTTCTTTTCGGAAAAAGTTTCATGGACGATGCAACTACCATCCCAAAGGAGGAGATCCCGTCCGGTTTGCTCCATGACATAACGTCCTAAGTTGCGATCGGGTGCAAAGATGATGGGTTGATGGGTGGGAATTTGCTCAACTATCTGGACAGCGTTGGAACTGGTGCAGATAATATCGCTCATAGCCTTAATTTCGGCCGTACAGTTAATGTAGGAGATTACCAAATGATCTGGATTTTGGGCCTTAAATGCAGCAAAGGCATCAGGTGGACAACTATCGGCTAGGGAGCAACCCGCATCGAGATCTGGTAAAAGCACCAATTTATTGGGGTTAAGAATTTTGGCAGTTTCGGCCATAAAGTGAACCCCAGCAAAGACAATGACTTCTGCGTCAGTATTTGCCGCTTTGCGGGATAGGCCAAGGGAGTCACCGATATAGTCGGCAATGTCCTGAATATCGGGGTCTTGGTAGTAGTGGGCCAAGACAATAGCGTTGAGTTCTCGCTTGAGAGTGGCGATCGCCTCAAAGAGGTCGTCGGGAAGTTCAGAGACGTGAGTGGGGGAGGAAACAGCAGTAAACAAGGTGAATAATAACCTAAACTATTATTACTTTCAGTTCTAATTATAGTTTATTTCACTAAAAAGGGTAGGGTGGCCAACGCCCCTACCCAATTAGGGAATACTGATAACTCCCGAAACTCTTAAGCAAGAATGGTTTCTGGGATAGACCAGCGATCGACCGTTTTACCGATCGCCGCCAATTCTTTCATCAGTTCATCGAACTCATCCGGGGTGAGGGACTGAGGTCCATCCGAGAGTGCTTTCGAGGGGCTGGGATGAACTTCAATCATTAAGGCATCGGCTCCTACGGCGATCGCTCCTTTCGCCATCGCAGGTACATGCTGAGACCAGCCTGTACCATGGGACGGGTCAATCATCACAGGTAAATGGGTCAGCGTCCGCAAGACCGGAACTACAGACAGATCCAAGGTATTGCGGGTGTATTGACGGTCAAACGTGCGAATTCCCCGCTCACACAAGATCACTTGAGAATTTCCCCCAGCCAAAATATACTCAGCCGCCATTAGCCATTCCTGAATGGTTGCGGACATTCCTCGCTTGAGTAAAACCGGCTTATCCTGCGCTCCGACTTTCTTCAGCAAGGCAAAATTTTGCATATTTCTGGCACCAATCTGAATCACATCAGCCACTTCTGCCACTGCATCCAGATCGGCCGTATCCATAATTTCTGTAATAATACCTAAGCCGCTCTTGTCCCGTGCTGCGGCCAGTAGCCCTAGGGCACTTTCTCCATGGCCTTGGAACGAATAAGGTGAAGTTCTCGGTTTATAAGCGCCACCGCGCAGAAACTTAGCTCCTGCGGCCTTAACTCGCAAGGCCGTTTCAATGATCATCTCCTCCGTCTCCACTGAACAAGGGCCAGCAACTACAACGATAGGATGACTTTCGCCAAAGGGAACATCACCTTGAGGCGTAGAAACTACCACATCCGAGGCTTGACCATGACGATATTCACGACTGGCACGCTTAAAGGGTTGTTCGACACGCAATACTAATTCAATCCAAGGACTCAATTCTTGAATTCTCTCCCGGTCTAAATCTGCTGTATCCCCAACTAAACCAATGACCACCTTGTGCTGGCCCACTATTTTTTCTGGTGCTAGGCCCCAAGTTCCCAGTTCATCACTGACTCGGTCAATTTCTGCGGTTGGTGTACCGCTTTTCATTACTACAATCATGGTTGATATCCTGATTCGATAGGGTCATTCTGAATACTTATCTTGTTTGACCGATCGCCACGCGGCGATCGTTCTACCTAAATTTTGGGTAAAGTCCTGCCAACCGAGCAGAGTCCCTACTCGATTTTCATCCCAAGAGGCCGAGAGTACCCCATAACTTAAACCGAGGACACCCAGGCCAAAAAAACCCATACTCACCAACACCACGGCAATATGAGGTAAATCAAACTCTGTTTGGGTCAAAATCCAATAGCTAATCGCAAACGTTAACACACCTAGGGCAGTAGGTACACCAGACAACAAAGCCATGCGCTTAATCATCCGCTTACTTACAGCTTCGGGGATCACCCGGTCTTCTTGACGAATTGGGGTTCTTTTCTGCGATCCTTGAGAGGACTTTGATTCCCTGGAGGAGGATGAAGGGGTAGAACGATTTTTTTTACGGCTGGTTTTTGGCTCGAAAGGCAATCGTTCCTTAGCCACCGACTCACCCTTTTGATCGGGTTCAGGGGACATAGACAATTACTCTAGCCTCGGATACTCAAACGACTAATTAACGCTTTGTAACGGTCTTGGTCTTGTGTGTTAATGTAACCTAACAAACGCTTGCGCTGACCAATCATTTTCATCAGGCCTCGCTGAGAAGCGTAGTCTTTCTTATTCGATTTTAAGTGGGCACTTAAACGGTTAATCCGCTCAGTCAAAACAGCTACTTGCAGATCCGCTGAACCGGTATCGGTTTCGTGAACCTGGTACTCAGCCATTATTTGATGTTTTTTGGTTTGTGTGAGACTCATAAGGTGTTTTGTTGGTATAATCCATCAAAATTCAGCAATTTTATACTATAACACAAAATTTCAGTGTGATCCAAGCCTCCAGTCAAATCAACCCGTTACCCAAGCCAATGGGAAAGGTCACGGTTAATTAACTCTTGCAGCTTGAGGATATCTTCACGATAAAATTCAATGAGTTCTGGGCGTTTTTCCTCTGACAGAGGAGGAACCTTTTCCTGGGATTGATTTAAGTTCATTAGCCCTTGGCGAAAGCCTTGAACCACGCTTGTTGGCAATAGATTATTTAACACCTTGGCTGTTGTTTTTCGCAAAGGGTTAGGAGTATTGAGGATTTTGTTAAAGGTTTGATTTTTGGGCAATTTAGCTACCTGTGCTCGTTTAGAGGTATCGGGTTTATACGTTTCATCCACTCCAATGAATTGATAAATACTCCTCATGAATTCCTGGGAGTTTTTGCGTAAATCATCATACAATAAAACCCGAGTCTGATGTGCATCAAAATTATCAAAGAAATAGCTTAGATGTTCTCCATAAAAACCCTTTTTTAGAGTAGATGATTGCTTGCCTTTTTTGACAATCTGTTCAGATAATCCCCTCGGGTTACCAATCGCATCTCGAACATGCATCAAATAATCAGAATAGGCGCGATCGGCTGGATTTCTTAAAATAGCAATTAATTTAGCATCAGGTACATAACGCTTAATCTGTTGTGTTGTAATTTTATAGTTAACCATATAGTTAGGAGACGCTTCACCAATGGCGATTTCATCAGTTACTCCTTGGAATAACTCACAATATTTCTCAAACGTATCAATTCGTTGCTTCTGGTAAGGAAGAGGTGGTCTATCTTTAGGGTCTTTATTCGGATCTTTGGAAAGAAAGTTGGTTTCTTTCCGAGGACTCATGTAAACTTGAGGGTGTTCTTTCAGATAGTTATACACGGAAGTTGTTCCTGCTTTCTGAACACCAATAATTAAAAAGTTAGGCAACTTAACTGATGAGTTCATGGAATCACCTCTTGAAAAATAAGACTTAACTCAACCAACTAATGGCTTCCCTGATCCAATCTTCTGCCTCTTGAGTTTTCATCAGATGGGGTTTCTGACTCAATGCACCTAACGCTTGGGCGATTTCTTCTTGGTTATATCCTAAAGCGAGAAGAGTCATTTCCACATCTTCTTGCAAAGCTGAAGGAATGGTACTAGAGACCGGTAGAGCGACTCCAGATGTATCTCGCCATTGGGATAACTTGTTTCTTAACTCTAGCGCAATACGTTCGGCTGTTTTACTGCCCACCCCAGGAGTGCGTACCAGTTGTTTAATATTACCCGTAACGATCGCCTGCACCAAATCGGACAACCCCAGCGTATCCAAAAGAGCGATCGCCAATTGCGCCCCAATACCACTGACTCCCACCAACTGGCGAAATAGATCCCGCTCTGCTGAGGACGCAAAGCCATACAACAAGGGTTGCTCCTCGCGAATTATCAAATGGGTAAACACTTGAACTTCATTCTGATGCTCGGAGATCCCATCGCCTACTTGACGAGTCACTTGGATCTCATAACCCAAACCATTCACCTCCAACACCAGAGTCACACGATTTGGCGATCGTCGGTCAACTTGGGCAACGGTTCCCCTCAGATAACTGAGCATTTTGCTATCCCCTTGCGTGATTAAATCCCACAGATCAAGCCTATGGTGTTATCATGAAAACTTTGGGTCCTTTACCCCGTCCTTCTAGGACGGCTTTATAGTACCATAGAGATGGTCAATGACCCACCCGCGACGCAGACGTAACAGAAAGCCTTTACGTGACGAAATCGGGTTTCAACCCGTGGCGCAGAAAGCTCGGTAGACCGGGAAAAGAGGATAGGGCAATAAAAAGTCTAAACTGTAAAAGTTTTAACCCTAGAATCAAACTTAAAATTGGAATTTCCCATTTGAGATTTCAACACATAAGAACCGCAGGACTTGCGGGGATAGTCTGTGGAGCGAACGTAAGACCATAAACTCGCCAGTGGGTGGAGGCTGTTGCACTGAAGCAGAAACCTAAATCGTGAGGCTTAGGAATCACCGTGGCTTTAGCCTGGTGAGGATGTCAAACGGTGTTGTCTTACCAGCACACACAAAAAGTAACTGCAAAAGTCAACCTGACTGGAGAGCTAACCTTGGCTCCTCCTTGCATCCGTTCCTGTAAGAAACAATAAATCTATGAAAGAGCAATCCCCAACCCATAAAATTTATAACCCTTACAGAAAAACGATTTCAGATATCCAAGTGGAGTTGTTGTTGATGAGTCCGGAAAGAGAAAACGGGTGGACTTAACTAAGATTTTTCAAACCTCAAACCCCATTATTGGCGTGGTTCATCTTTTACCCCTACCAACATCATCGCGGTGGGGAGGGAACCTGCAAACCGTCATTGCTAGAGCCGAACGAGAAGCTACTGCCCTAGCATCAGGCGGAGTCCATGGCATCATGGTAGAAAACTTTTTTGATGCCCCCTTTACGAAAGATCGGGTCGATCCGTCTGTGGTGAGCGCCATGAGCCTAATTATCGATCGCCTAAAAAACCTCGTGACCTTGCCCATTGGAGTCAATGTCCTGCGCAATGATGCTCATAGTGCCTTGGCGATCGCCTCCTGCACCGAATCGGCATTTATTCGTGTTAACGTCCTCACCGGCGTAATGGCTACCGATCAAGGATTAATTGAAGGTAAAGCGCACGAACTCCTACGCTATCGGCGCGAACTCGGAGCAGACGTGAAAATCTTGGCAGATGTCTTGGTCAAACATGCCCACACCCTAGGAGCGCAAACCCTCGCGTCCACTCTTACAGACACGATTGAACGAGGACTGGCTGATGCCATTATTCTATCTGGGCCAGCAACCGGCAGTCCCCCTGATATTACAGACCTGAAATTGGCCAGCCAACTCGCCCAAGAAACCCCCGTATTTATCGGCAGTGGAGCAGATTGGCAGAATATTGGTCATCTATTCCCCCATGCTGATGGCGTGATTGTCTCCAGTTCCCTCAAACGCCATGGGCATATTGAACACCCCATTGATCCCAACCGAGTCAATCAATTTGTGGAAGTTGCCCAACAGAGTTTAACCCCAAACTAACCTAGATTAAGTGAATCGGTGGAAACTTCCAGCATTGAATCCTAGTCCACATCCACACTTCTCAAACCCCTATTTATGGAGGAACACCTGTGAACTCTTCCCGAAAATGGATTCCCAAAGGATTAACTCTTTCCCTTTTGTGGCTCGGCCTATGCATGGGTGGATTATTATTCCTAGGAGATTTTAACCCTTTCACCATCGGCAGATCTGCTCAAGCTCAATCCTCAAAAGCTGAAAACCAGCCAATAGAAACCGCTTCAACCCCAGCAAGTTTAGCTCTAGCCGAGCATCTCCAGCGCATTGGCGCTAAAATGTATGGCGCTTATTGGTGTCCCCATTGCCATAGGCAAAAAGAACGGTTTGGACAAGAAGCTGTCGATCGCATCCTGCTAGCTGAAAGTGAGCCGGTTTATATCGAATGTTCTCCAGAAGGGCGAACAGCTCCCCAAGCACAAATCTGTCAACAGGCAAACATTACCGCTTATCCAACTTGGATCGTTGACGGTCAAAAATATGAAGGCAATTTATCCTTAGAGGAGTTGGCCCAATTCTCTGGATATCAAGGTTCACAGGATTTTTAACTGTGGAAAATCGGCTGCATCTGAACTGAAGTCAGGTGGCAAGCCTAGGATTTTTATAAGGGATATACCGAAAACCCTGTGAATTCATCGACGGGATGAAGGGCCAATAGCAAGTTTTAACTTGCCTGTTAGCTTTTGTCATTCTAGGACGGGGGCTGTTAGAATGGCAGGGGTCAATGACCCACCCGCGACGCAGACGAAACAGAAAGCCTTAACGTGACGAAATCGAGTTCAACTCGTGGCGCAGAAAGCTCGGTAGACCGGGGAAAGAGGACAGGGCAATAAAAAGTATAAACTTTAAGAGTTTTAACCCTAGAATCAAACTTAAAATTGGAATTTCCCACTTGAGATTTCAACCCATAAGAACCGCGTGGCTCGCGGGGATAGTCTGTGGAGTGAACGTAAGACCGTAAAACTCACTAACGAGTGGAGGCAGTTGCTAAGAAGCAGAAAACTTAAATCGTGAGATTTAGGAATCCCCATGTATTCAGACCGGGGAAGATGTCAAGCTGCAATCGAAATATCTACATCGTTATTACTGAATTTAAGTTATGAGGCGTAGGCGTTCTAGTCCCTGGATTCATCGTTGGTCTCGACCCATTACCGCTGCGATAGCGACCGTTGGGGCGATTGAAACAGCGTTTTTAACCGTGGCTGAGTTCATGGGTAGCGCAGAAGTGGTTTGTCCGAACACAGGCTGTAAAGAAGTCTTGGGCAGTCCCTATGCAACGGTTTTTGGTTTGCCTCTCACCCTGTTCGGCTTTTTTGGCTATACAGCCATGCTGATGCTGGCGATCGCTCCCTTGTTGATCAATCCCGATCAAAATAAGGAACTACGAACCACCCTAGAGCAGTGGACTCGTTTCCTGATGTTCATCGCCAGTACGGTGATGGTCGTGGGGAGTGTCTATTTAATGTACATCATGGCCTTCACCATTGGAGCCTTTTGTCCTTATTGTGTGCTTTCGGCTCTCTTATCTCTCTCCCTGTTTGTGGTTACCCTCATGGGCCATGCTTGGGACGATATCGGACAATTAGCGTTTACTGGGTTAACCGTAGCCATGGTCACTCTGGTCGCTACCCTAGGAGTTTATGGGAGTGTCAATAATCCCCAAGCTGCCGCAGGAGCGCCACCCCCAATTACGACCACCTCTGGACCGGCTGAATTAGCCTTGATTGACCATCTCAATGAGATTGGAGCCAAAAAATATGGTGCGTATTGGTGTCCCCACTGCCATGACCAAAAACAAATGTTTGGCAAAGAAGCAGTGGATAAACTCAATTATGTTGAATGTGCTGCTGACGGCATAAATCCGCAAGTGGAACAATGTCAAGCTGCTGGCATTCAAGCTTTTCCCAGTTGGGAAATTAACGGTCAGATTTATGCTGGAGTGCTATCACTCAACGAATTAGCTGATTTATCTGATTATCAGGGCCCCCGTGATTTCCTACAACGGTGATTGGAATCACTCACCGAGTCTGGAAACTATCACACACTCCAAGAGCAAAAGCGCATATAAAGGATTTTGGTAGTCTTTAAAGGGTCGATAATCATGCGTTTACAGTTTAAGGGATGGGTTTTTTTTCATGCGATCGCCTTAACTCTCGGTCTAGGAGCGATCGCTCACCTTGAGCAACCCTGGCATTCAACCTCAGAGCGCAACTCATTGATTGAAAATGTAAATGCTAGTCCCTTAAAACAGACGATCCAAACCCCCTTCTCGGGAAAAGTTTGGAGTACAACTTTACCCCTCTAGTTCTGTGCATCTATATCTTTAATCAATAAATAACCGGATATGCCATCCTGCTTTTGTGGTCACTACCCTTCTCCTTAACCTAAAACCCGATCCGTGTCATATCCAATTTTCATACCCGCTTTTTGGAATCGGCTCATCCGGCGCTTTTTCAATCAACATCGAGTCATTTTTACCGCTTCTGGCATCACTCTCGTTCTCCTGACTCTACGCTTTTTCGGTCTATTCCAGATGATCGAATTACTGGCCTTTGATGCCTTCATTCGTCTGCGTCCTGCCTTACCAAAAGATGACCGAATCATTATTATTGGCATTGATGAACCAGACCTACAAAACCTAGGATGGCCAGTCCCCGATTCTACTTTGGCTACTCTCCTAGAAACGATTACTCAAAGCCAGCCTCAAGCCATTGGATTAGATTTATATCGGGATTTACCGGTCAATCCCGGCCATGAAGACCTTACACAGGTGATGCAACAGTTGCCTAACCTGGTTGGTATTGAACGGGTAGCTGATAAAAAAGCACCCAATATTCCTGCTCCTCCAGTGTTGAACCCCACAACCCAAGTGGGATTTAATAATGTTCTCTTAGATATTGATGGTAAGGTGCGTCGAGGATTACTCTATGTGCATACAGAAACGGTTCACAAAAGTTTTGCCCTTCAACTTGCCTTAAAATACTTAGATAAACTTGGTATAGAAGAAAAAGCTGCATCAGTCAACCCCAAATACTTACAATTAGGCGAAGCTGTCTTCTATCCTTTGAAGTCTTATGATGGAGCCTATGTCAATGCAGACGCGAGTGGATACCCTTTTTTAGCAGATTTTCGTGGTCCACGTGATACTTTTACAACTGTTTCTATTTCTGAGGTTTTAAATGGAGAAGTTGATCCACAGTTATTTCGCGATCGCCTGGTTTTAATTGGTTTAACTGCGATTAGCCTCAAAGATTTTGTTCCCATTCCCTACAGCAACCCCGATCCGGTTCCTGGTGTTGAAGCTCAAGCCAATTTAATTAGCTTTATTTTAGATTTGGCGACTGGAGAACAGACTACAATCCGAACCTTACCCGATCCTATTGAAGGCCTGTGGATTTTTGCTTGGTCAGGATTAGGCTCTATTCTCGCCTGGAAATTGAGAAGACCTTCACAATTAACATTCAGTTCAGGAGTCACCCTAGGAATCCTCTGTCTGATCAGCTATGTTCTGTTTCTGGCTCGCTGGTGGTTTCCCCTCATTCCGCCTCTGTTCGGCTTTGTTAGCTCATCCTTGATGATTTTGATTCATTTTGCCCATCAGGAAGGAGAACTTAAGCGCTCTACAGAATTTCTCCAGGGAATTATTAATACGATTCCCGATCCCATTTTTGTCAAAGATCAAAACCATCGTTGGATTGTCTTAAACCAAGCCTATGCACAATTAGTGGGCTATCCCTTGCAAGTGTTAATGGATAAATCGGATTATGATTTGTTTGCTCCTGAAGAAGCAGAACAATTCTGGAAACAAGATGAGAGCCTGTTTGTAACTCAGGAAAGCACCCAACAAGAAGAAGAATTTACCGATGCCGGGGGAATTCACCGAGTGATTGAAACCAAGCGATCGCTTCATCGGGATGCAGGGGGTAATTTATTCTTAGTGGGTGTGATCCGCGATATTACTCAACAAAAAGAACGGGAAGCGGAATTAGAGCGATTAGCCGAAGATCTCAAACGCCACAATGATGAATTGAAGCTCTCAGAAGACCAGATGCGCTATATTGCTAATCATGACGTACTGACCGGTTTAGCCAATCGTAAGTTGTTTGAAGAGAGACTGCAAGAAGCGCTCGTTTATGCTCAGGCCAATGAAAAAATGCTAGCGACCTTCTTCCTCGATTTAGATGGCTTTAAGAATATTAATGATACCTTTGGCCATGATATGGGGGATTTGGTGATTAAGGAAGTGGCTAAACGCCTGAAAAGTTGTTTGCGTGGAAGTGATACAGTCGCTCGACTCGGAGGAGATGAGTTTACAGTCTTACTACCCCAAATTCCCAGTCGATCTGTAGCTATTCGGGTTGCGGAAAAGATTATTTTGGCCGTGACTCAACCCCTAACTCTCAAAGGAGCGGATCTCAAAATCACTTTAAGTTTGGGTATTAGTGTATATCCTCAAGATGGCAAGAGTCTTGAGGTGTTGATCAAATCTGCCGATCAAGCGATGTACCAAGCCAAGATCCAGGGTAAAAATCAGTATTTTCTTGCGTCTTCCCATCAGAGCAATCCCTAAAGTTGTATCAAATCTTTACAATTAGAGCTTTAGGATTTCCGGGTTTGAGCGAACTGGTCAGAATAAAAGAATAAGGTTACGTAAATCCTCAGACTTGATTTTGAGGTGTGGCACTTAGAGCTATCGTAAGCCTTCTGAAGGTGAAACCGTATATCTACGGAATCTTCAGGATTGACCAATTGACAATATTTGTTAAATTCGGTAAAACTGCCAGTGAAATTGCCAGTATAATGGAAAGTAGGTCTCGCATTAACTAGGGTTATGGGTATGAGGACACCGTTAAGCCTTGACAAATACACAGCTCTCCTCCTAGCGGGAGCATTAGCGATCGCCAGTTGTTCACAACCAAGTTGGGCCAATTCCTCTGTTGATCGGGTTGATCCCCCCCATCAAGATGCGATTCAACTGCTCAAAGGGTACGAACCTCCTGACAATGGTTCTCCTGAAAGTACAGGAGACACTGGAGGGCGCTAACGCTTATACTCTACAAGGAGCAATTTTGGTGATTAATTGATAGATACCAGTAACCAGAACCTTCTAGCTAGGAAAGTAAGGATATTCCGACCCTAGTATTCTTGCTTGGCCAGGGAACTGAGGACACCTAACCGGGTTCGTCGCAACGGAATTTGACCGAGTAGGACTTAGAATCGGCAGCATCCTAGTATAGTTCAGGTAGTTTCCGGAATTCAGTAGCGTAGGTAACAGATATTTCACAATTGTACGCGTTTTTGATCTTTATTGAGTTCAATAACTTATCAATTGTTTTCAGTATAGCACGTTCTCAATTGTGTAACCAGGGCAAAAGAGAGAAAAATCCCAGCCTCTTGTGAATCTATGGAGAAAGAGACTGGGGGAGAAAAAACTTTAAAAATTGATCCTGACCCTGAATCAGAGGATAGGATAGGTTGAGGAGTCATCTATACAATGATCCCAACCCCTTAGTTTCAGCAATTGTGCTTAGTCATAGTTACCGTTATTCACATTATTTTGTCCATAGACAAACGCTTCTGTGGGTTCAGTAACGGTGAACTTATCCAAATTGGCTTCAAGTCTAGCTTTTTGGCGATCGCTCAATCCAGGAATGTTCAGAATCTCTTCCACATTCCCATAAGGGCCATTGTTCACAATTTTGGTTGCTAAGACTGGATAAAATCCTTTGAGATCTAGAAAAGATCGGACACTAGAGTTATTCAAATCAATGAGATCGCCTATTTCCGCCAATTTATCATCGGCCTTATTGCGCACATTAGCCTCGGCCAAGATAGGCTGTACACTCGAAACTGTCCAAGCCCCAGCCGTAGCAGGTGCTGTATTAACGCTCATCAGAGTGGCAAGCAAAATCACGAAAGCAGAGAATAGGCACAGCAATCGTTTCATGGGCATCATTCCTCCTTTGTTAATCAGTTATTACTAAACCATGACACAGCCATCATTACCTATTATGGGACTGATTTGGCCCATTGATGCCATGCATCAGTGAAATTTAGGGGATTTAAGCAAAAATGCCTGCAATTGAGAAAACGAGCAGCCATAGGTAACAGCAGGATGTTCATACCCTTTCAGTTGCACCATATGTTTTTCAAATAGAGTTGGATTCGTTCCCACACTAAACAGATATTGATAAGTTGTTTTACCTAGGGCAATATCTTTCTGAATTTGCTTCGTACAAGATTCGAGTCGAAAAGCCGCATTAACTGTATCTCCTAAAGCGGTATAATCAGGGCGATCGCCACTTCCCGTATTGCCCACCATGGCATATCCTGTATTCACTCCAGCTCCAATACGCATGGGTGATGGTAAAGGATACTCTTTGGCCAACTTCTGGGTCATCTGATGCAGTTGATTGAGAGCATAGAGCATTTTCATCACCTCCATTTGGTTAACTCCCTCCGTACCATGGAACCAAACCGCCATCACTGCATCCCCAATATACTTATCCACCCAGCTATCATACTTGCGGAGAATCTTGCCAACATTACGAAACCAATTGCCCATCATCGTTGATAAAGTGACATCATCCATCTGCTGAGTCAAACCGGTAAAATTGCGAATATCAACCACCATCACCGAAATCAACCGACGCACATGTAAAGCCGCCGTCACATGAGAATTCTCTTCTACATCTTCCAAATCTAAGGTTGGGTCTGGAACCGCCAAGGGATCGTGAAAGTGGGCCTCAGTCTGGCCAAACATCAAATGATCCCCATCTTGTAGGGTAACTGGCACATTCACCCGACGACCATTGACAAACGTCCCATTGCGACTTCCAAGATCAATTAAATAGACCGTTCCCGTGTCTGTATGTTGGATCATGGCATGATTACGCGAGATCCATGGATCAGACAACACGACGGTATTGTCTTGAGTGCGTCCAATTGTCCAACACTGATTGCCCGCTAATGAAAGATGGCGAATTGATGAAGGGGTTTTAAGGACAAGATAAGGAGGAGTATTTACGCTCACTGTGGACGGCCTCATTGCAGTTATGATGTCCCTAGATGCATCCTGACATAGTTTTTAAGATAAACGAATTCTCTAGAAGTTAAAGAAGTAAAGATCTAATTCTCCTTAGTTTCCTGTTCCTTGTACACTATCGATCATAGTCTCTGCTTTCCTAAATTTATGTTTGATCCGCTACCTCCTTCTAAACCTAATGTCCACCAAATTGCCAGCGAATTTTATCGATTGGGATGGATTGGTTTTTGGGTACAACTGGGTTTAGGAATCATACCCATTGTTATTTTGCTGTTTGTCTTGTTATTTGACAATAGACCGAACTCTGCACAAGCGGGTAATGCTTGGCTAGGTACAATTCTAGCCTATGGATGTTTATTAACCTTAATTTTTACGATTTATTGGTGTTTTCATTACACTCAATTGTCCGATCAACTCAAAAATCCAGAATTGCGCCCCTCTAAGGCTCAAATCCGTCGTAGTCTATGGATTGGGATTCTAGCCAATCTGTGTGGCATGACCTGCGCGATGATTGTGGCTCTCTGGCGAGTCGGAACCTTATTATTCCGGATGTTATCCTTGCCTCCTGGAGCCTCAACCATTTATACGCCCATGCCAGGAGCTGCGGTTGTTAATCCTGGGTCTATCATTGTGCCTATGAATATGATTGCCCTACAAGCGATGATGAATACGATCGCCGCTGAACTCGTTGGTGTAATCGTCACCCTCTGGCTTCTCTATCGAGTCATCCAACATACCTCCCCTGGAGAATCTTAAGTCACCCATCCTAACTCGATTGGGTCTCCAAAGGGGTTCCAGGTTCCAAATTCAGATCGGGAGTGGGTAGAATCACGTCATCCCCTGGTGTTAAGCCGGATAGCACTTCCACGGTGTCTAAGCCTTCTAAACCTAGGGTCACTTCTCGTTTTTGGGCGAAACCCTGCTCATCTTTGACCCAAACAAATGTCATTTTGCCTGACCTTTGTAGCGCCTCTAAACCAACCACCACTACATCTTGGCGTTGATCGAGGATAATTTCCACATTCACCTGGCTTCCCGGAATCAAAGTTCCTGTGGATTGATTGAGTTGAACGACGGCTGAGACAGTAGCCAGTCCACCTGGCGAGCCTTGAGAGTCGGAGACAGAGATCGCTTGGGGAGATAACGCCACGACTTGACCGTCATAAATTGGAGAATCTGGGCCAATAATGGTAATCCGAGCCGGTTGATTCAAGCGTACTTTGGCCGCATTCAGGGTAGATAAACTCAGCCGTACATATTCCTGGGTGGGGTCTCCAAGGGTTAATAGCTCATGTCCCCGTGTCACTCCCTCACCATTATTGACATTCACCCGTAAAACTATGCCATTAATGGGAGTAGTAATCAGGGTATCTTGCAGTTCTTGTTGAATTTTGCGTAACTCTAACTCTTGTCGTTGCAGTTGCAGTTGGATTCGGTTGACAGCAAGTTGGGCATTTTGCAGTTCAGAAGTGGAACTTGCGATCGCCGTCTGCTGTTGATTAGATTGTTCTAATTTCTGCCGTTCTAAGATGAGGGTTTCTGTTTCTACTGTTAATTGGGCCTCGCGCACAGCAATTTCAGCATCTCTGACCTTTCGGCGTTGGCTTCGCAATTGATCTCCAGAAATAAATCCCTTCTCCTCTAATTCCAGTAAATTTTCTAACTCTTCTTGACTATCGGCTAAATCGGCTTGTTTTTCCTGCACCTGCTGTTGGTGACGCTCTAACCTTAACTGTTTTTCTTCCAATTCCAACGTGTGAATCTGAAATTGTCTTTGGGCCGTTTCTAACGTCTGTTCGGCTGCTTGCACCTTCTGTTGATCGTGTGCCAACTGAACCATCGTTTCTTCGATTTGAGTCAGTTGTGCTTGCAGACGAGTTTCTCGTTCTGGATTGCGTAACCGAATGATTTCCTCTCCAGCCTGTACCAATTCACCCACAGTGACTAACACTTGCTCGACTGTACTATCATCAGGGGCTTTGATCGTTTGTTCATCGCCCAATTCGACGATTCCACTTTCATTAATCGTCTGCTCTAGTGAACCAGATTCAATGGCTGTCGTCGTGACTTTCACGGGTGAAGGGGTACGTTGAAGCATTGAGGTATAAGCCAGAAGACTGAAAACAGAAATTGCGGCGATCGCCCCCGATCCCATCAACCACCGAATTCCCTGTTTATGTTGTTGTTTAGCCAAAATTTCCATCATTGTTAAGCATAGGTAGATGAATTGGCGATCCTGCTCCCTGTCGCCTAAATTTTCGGACTCAGGTAATCAAAGTCCCGTATGGCAATCACCTCGCTTAGTCTATCCAATCTCTAGCCGAAGATGCCAATTGACACACAGCGGTCAAACCATACTAAGCTGAAGAGAGGAGATCCCGACGCTACTGAACCCACTTATGCAAATTTATCTGGATTATAGTGCTACCACCCCAACACGCCCAGAGGCGATCGCTGCCATGCAGGAGATTTTGCTCCATCAATGGGGCAATCCGTCCAGTTTACATAATTGGGGACAACGGGCAGCGACGGTATTAGAATTAGCCAGAATGCAGGTGGCTAGTTTAATTGGAGCCAGTTCTAGCGAGTCGATTATTTTTACGTCTGGTGGCACAGAGTCTGATAATTTAGCCCTGATGGGGATTGCTGGACAATATACTCAACCGCAACATTTAATTATTTCTCGTGTGGAGCATTCGGCTGTTGCCCAACCGGCCCAATTTTTAGAGCAACGGGGATGGAGAGTGACTCGTTTACCGGTGAATCGCCAGGGTAGGGTTAATCCAGCGGATTTAGAAGCGGCTATTAGTAAGGATACGGTGTTAATTTCAGTTATCTATGGTCAAAGTGAGGTGGGAACCTTACAACCGATTGAGGAGTTGGGAAAAATTGCACAAGCCCATGGCATTGTTTTTCACACAGATGCGGTACAGGTGGCAGGACGATTACCCTTAGATGTGGCCAGTTTGCCGGTGGATTTGTTGTCGTTGTCGAGTCATAAGATTTATGGCCCTCAAGGAACAGGAGCGTTGTATGTGCGACCGGGAATTCAGTTGTATCCCTTAATCGGTGGAGGTGGACAGGAGCGGGGATTACGTTCGGGAACAGAGGCTACAGTGGCGATCGCTGGTTTTGGGGTAGCTGCGGAATTAGCCAGTGAAGAGTTACCAGAGGAAATGTTGCGGTTAAGGCGGTTGCGCGATCGTCTGTTTGAGCAATTGGTGGATATTGAGGGCTTAATCCCTACGGGCGATCGCTGGCATCGCCTACCCCATCACGTAAGCTTATGTTGGCAAGATACTCGGGAAATTACAGGCAAAACCTTAGTAAGGCAACTGAATTTAGCGGGAATTGGGATTAGTGCAGGTTCGGCTTGTCATAGTGGGAAACTTTCTCCAAGTCCAATTTTAAAAGCGATGGGATATTCCGATCGGGAGGCGATCGGCGGCATTCGCTTCACGTTGGGTAAACAAACCACTGAAGCGGATATAGATTGGACAGTGATGGTGTTAAAGCAGATTTTGCAACGGTTGCGCTCAGAGTCTCCACGTTTGGTGAGAATTTGAGGGAAGGGAAGAGGCTAATAGGCAATAGGCAATAGGCAATCTCCCCGCGTCCCCTTGTCTCCCTATCGCTCCATCCCTCAGTCCTCGAACCAGCAATCTGTTCCCAATCCAAGGGCACGCTGTAGGTTAAGAGTAGCCGCTAATCTGAGGAGCATTTTACGGGCGATCGCCGTTTCAAAGACAGAAGAGAGAACCATATCCACTCGATCGGCTTGGCAAAACTCGATCAACCGGGAGGGAAAGCCTAAAATTGCGGGTTTAACAACCATAACTCCTGGCCATCCTGCGTGATAACAGTTTAGGAACTGTTGCCAGGTGGCGATCGATTCATCTAAAGCTAAAGGGGTTGGATACTCCTGAGAGAGGGCTAACATAGCCTCAAACTCAGATATCCCTAGAGGTTGTTCCAAAAATTCCACCGGCCGATCTGCACACGCTTGCAACCATTGATGGGCCTGAGTTTCCGTTAGTCCCCCATTGGCATCCAAGCGCACTTTTATCCCATCTGGAAGCATCGATAAGAGGTCTTGAAAATCGTTCAATTCTTGGGAAATCTCTGCTACAGCTATTTTCCATTTCAATGTTTGATAGCCTTGATTCCAAATTGGCAATTGGAGGTCGAGGGCGGCTTTTCCCGTCGGTAATAAGCCACAAACCTGAGTTAAATTAGGCGGCGCTTCCCAATTGTGTAGGTCGATTAAGGCTGACTCAAAACCAAATTGACATGCAGGGAAACGATCGGGAATAGAACGAATCTGTTCATCGGTAATTTGACCACCAAACGACTGACAAAATTGTAAAGCTTCTGTAACACTTTCTGAACCAAACCCAGGTAAGGGGGCAATCTCTCCCCAACCGCGATCGTTCGATTCTTCTTCGTCGATCGGGCACAACTGAATCCAAATCCCTTGGCGATCGCGCCACACTCCATGATGGGTATGCAAGGGCTGTTTAAATGGACGGCAATAAGCTTGGATACTTAACCGATATTGATCGTTATTTTGAGAATTCTTAAAATTGATCCCCATCTGTCAATAAACTTGTTACTATAGATATAAGTTGTTTTTTCCTGTAATTCTAACTTAATTTAAAGCCAATTGTTATCCAATTATGTCTGATGTAAATTAGAGACTGAAACTCTTGACTTGCTGCTCTATTTGCCTTCTATAGCATTTCTCTCTTCTTATGGAGTTCAGCTTGAAGCCTTAGACCTTAATCGATACAGACTATTGCTAGAGTGCGAAGCGCTATATTGTCTATTCCAGTTACCCAGCAAGACTTTCAACTCATCCTAATCCATATCAGTCATCAATTAGTACAAAACCAGATGGAAAACGATTCCTGAAGGTGATATCATAGGATAAAAAAGATAACCACATCAGTTGGTCAGGAATAAAACGAATCATTGCTTATTTTTATTCCCCTAATCTTGAGTAAAACTGCCATGAGAGAATTATCTTATTCCACCGCTCCCCCTGCCGTTTCTGCGGAGATGCCAGAACTACAAGTTGAGCCGAATTCGTTACAAAAAATAGCGTCTGTCGATCGCGGGTTAGTTCAATGGGTTAAAAGTTTAATTTTTGTATTGCTCTTAGGAGTAGCTAGTTTGGGACTCCTGTTCTTAGCTGTAAATATGGTGTCTCCAGTAGAAGAGGCTTTAGAAGGGGACGATTGATCTAGCCATTCTCGACTAACCTTCTGTGGCTCAACCTCAATTAGACACCCTTTTATGCAATACCAGAACAATCAATTCACGATAATAGGGGCAATGAATTACCCCTATTTCGTCTTGATGTAAGACAACCCTTGAGAGTCCTGATTCCCTAAAACTAGACTGTACATTACATTAAAGTGTAGATAGAAAACTTTCCTCAGGATCGAACTCTAGAGCTTCAAGCAACCTTTGAAGAGGTGGGTGCGTCTAAGGACATCTGCATGACGGTGAATGATGGCTATGTTAAGTCTTATAAAAAAATTGAAGCTTCGGCGATGGATTTATCCCGTGATTTCCCTGTGGGTTGCCCTGGGACTTTGGGTGGGGAGTCCCCAAGTGAGCCAAGGGTTTTCGATTTGGGATATTCTTCCAGATGTGATTCAATATGTGCAACTGGCCAGTTTAGGCGATCGCCAGGAAATAGCCTTAGGCAAACAAATTAACCAGCAACTCATTAGCCAAGAAGTCCGAATCTATGACGATCCTGAATTAACGGATTACATTGATCGTATTGGGCAACGTCTGGCGAAAGAAAGTTACCGTCCACCCACATCGAATTATCAGTATACATTCCAAATTGTTGATGATGATTCCGTTAATGCCTTTGCTACCTTGGGCGGCTTTGTTTATATCCACACCGGACTGATGAAAGAAGCTGAAAACGAAGCCGAATTAGCGAGCGTCATCGGCCATGAAATTGCCCATATCACCGAACGTCATGCCATTAACCAAATGCGTCGCGTCGCTCTAACCAATGGGTTAGCCACTGCTGCGGGAGTCGATCAAAGCCAGATCGTGGGCTTAGGAGTAGAAATTGCCCTGCGTTTACCCCATTCTAGGGAAGCCGAATATGAAGCAGATCAACTAGGACTGAATATGATCACAGCGGCAGGCTATGCCCAAATTGGCATGGTAGACTTCATGAAAAAATTAGCCCGATCGCCCTCTAGACCCACTTTTCTCAGCACCCATCCCCATGGGAGAGATCGGGTTAAAGCTTTAGAACAGGCGATCGATCCAGAGTTTGCCACCATGGGTAATGGACTCGATCCGAATGATTATCAACGTCAAATTGCTGCGTTGAATGGCGGAAGCGGCGATCGGAATTCATCCGATCAATCCGATGACGGATTTTGGCCCCTATAGGTTAATACACCACAATCAATCCACAACGCAGGTATCTGTAGGGGCGAAAAATTTTTCGCCCCTACAACCGGAGTCTCATTGCGATTTAAAATGACTATAATTTACGCATCCGGAGCGTCTCTCTGTCCTCCCATTACCGATTACCCATTACCAGCGCAAAGCCCTACAGTGCGGTTAACCGAAACAGCCAATCAACCGACCAAATCGTTAATCTAATAATATAAAGCTAAACGGTCAGCATTGACTTAACCTGATATCGCCAGAGTGTGCCCCATGACCAATCCCTATCCATCCGATAAACCTGCAACTCCAGCCCCCTGGAAACAACCCCTTATTTACATTACCCTAATGCTCTTTGGCAGTACGCTCACTTTAGTTGGGACTCAGGTTTTATCGCGATCGCCAAATTTATCTACTTCAACTCAACAAACCTCTACAACTGTCTCAGCCCTTCCTTCAAGCACAACGGCTCCATTAGTACCCACCAGTAATGATAGTTTTGTCAGTCAGGTTGTACAAAATGTTGGCCCTGCGGTTGTTCGCATTGATGCGTCCCGGATTGTCACGCAACAAGTCCCGGATGTCTTCAACGATCCCTTTTTCCGGCGCTTCTTTGGTGGTGCTACCCCCATGCCCCAAGAACGAGAAGTTCGAGGGTCAGGTTCAGGATTTATTATTAATCAAGAAGGTATGATTTTAACCAATGCCCATGTGATTGAGGGCACAGATACAGTGGATGTGACGCTCAAAGATGGGCGCACCTTAGAAGGAAAAGTTTTAGGCACAGATCCAGTCACTGATGTAGCAGTTGTCAAAATTGCAGGAGAAAATCTGCCCACGGTAAAATTGGGGGATTCGGATACCTTACAGCCCGGTGAATGGGCGATCGCCATTGGCAACCCCCTCGGTTTAGACAATACAGTTACCGTAGGTATTATTAGTGCCACCGGTCGCTCTAGCGCCCAAGTGGGGATTCCCGATAAACGAGTGAGCTTTATTCAAACCGATGCAGCCATTAACCCCGGTAATTCTGGTGGCCCCCTACTCAACCAAAATGGGGAAGTTATCGGTATTAATACCGCCATTATTCAAGGGGCCCAAGGCTTAGGCTTTTCCATTCCCATCAATACAGCCCAAAGCATTGCCGATCAACTGGTCACCAAAGGTCAAGTAGACCATCCCTACCTCGGCATTCAAATGGTCACCCTAACGCCAGATCTGCAAAAAGAAATTAATCAAAATCCGAATAGTGGCTTTAAGATCTCCGCAGAGCAGGGGGTTTTAATTGTGCAAGTCATGCCCGAATCTCCAGCCGCTCAAGCCGGTATCCGTGCTGGAGATGTGATTACCGAAATCGATGGTAAACCGATGAGGGAAGCCACAGATATTCAACAAGCGGTACAAAATACCCAAGTGGGTAGTTCTTTGAACGTGTTAATCCGTCGTGGAGATCAGTCTTTACCTTTAACTGTCCGTCCAGGAGTCTTTCCAGCTCAATAGCGTGCAGTGCTATAGTAGCGGGTAGGGCATAGAGTTGTCGAACGTCCTCTACCCTCCCTTACTATGTATTTTCCCCATCATTCAATGATATTAATCATGTGATTCGATCGCAGATTCGGATCGGCCCAGGAGCAAATCAGGCCTGTGGGGCCCGGATCAACGAGGTGAACCGGTTGACTTCTAATCCATTGGCCAGCAATAGATAGGCGCAATTCAAACAGTTGCACCGCTCCTAAACGTCGAATGCCTGGGACTTGTTGCAATAAGGCGATCGCATCGGACATATAGGCGGGTTGACCGAGGGGCCAACCGTTACCTCCTGGACCGCCGGTTAGGGGATTAAAGAAGCGATAGAGGGTTACATTGAGAGTGTGCAGGAGTTCTGTTTGAGCTTCTGGGGTGCGATAGCTGGGGTCTAGGGAGACCTCGGTTTGCACGGAAAGTCCCACATATTCGGGTTCTAAAAGTTCTACCTGCACGCCCAATAAGCGCCGTTCATCTAGGTAGGCCATGAGTTTGCGATGCAAGGGAGGACTGAGGCGAAACTGTTCGGGAGGGATGCCGACTCCTTGTGCGATCGCCTGTCGGTTGCAGTCGGGAACCACCAAGAGTTGGACGGTTCCTGGTTTTTTGGGGTTGGTGGGTAAACAAGTGGTGCGGGCGATCGCCCCATCTCCTCCTAAAATCGTCAAAGATTCAAAGTCTTCTGGAGTCACTGCGCGATCGCGCGTTCGCAACATTTGAGGCACGCGCATGGCTGCTTGTTCAATGGTTTCTGCTTCCGTCCCATTGCGAGCTGGAATCAGATTGACCACATTGGCGACATAGGGAACCGCAGATTTCAGCGTATTCAGACTGCGATCTTCTACATTGCCTCGCAACCCCCCTCCAGTGCGATAGCGGCTCATTTGCACGGTTGCCCCTCTGGGGGGTATGGCTCCATATTGGTGTTCCATGCTGGGGGGTTGGAGCGGGGGGCGATCCTGTCCCTGTTGCAGAATAGCGCGGATGTCCTTAGCCTGCTTGAGTTCGGCGGGTTCCCGGATCAGGGGGCCAAACTGGAGCGTACCGGTAAGGGAATCAATCAGATAATGCAGATCGCTTGGACTAGAATTAGAAAAGTCAGTCACTTCTTGCCATCGTTGAGGGGTTGCCCCTGGAGGCGTGACGATCAGATATTCGTCTTCTTGACGGTCGAGAATGGGCGATCGCCGCAGTTGGAATCGTTGCCCCGGTTCTCCATTGCTGTTACCCAGGAGGTCATTTTCGATCAGTTCGCATTGGGTAGCTTCCGTGGTTCCGCCAATGGCTTTGACTCCAATACCGATGATTTGTGGCGATCGCGTGTAGCTTGGTTGACTCAGGCGTGGTGTCGCATAAACACAGCGCAACCATCGCCCTTGATAGGCGGTAAATTGGGCTACTGGAAAATTCAAGGGTAGATGTAACGTAATATCGACTCCCTGTAAGGGATTTCCTCCTCGTTGGGCAATGTCCGCGAAGCTAAAGCCTTGGGTTTCATCATCCGATTCTTCAAGTAGCACTGGCTGCCAATACTGACCATTCCAGGCTTCCCAGCGTCGCGGGGGGTCAGTGGGGTCAATGCCTGTGGGAGTCGCCTCTTGTCCTTTTAACGTGAGAATAATTACATTGCCATCCAAGGATTCTTGGGGATCGAAGACCAGATAGAAACAATTCCCTGCTTGGGGTTGAGCGTTGAAAAGTGGCAATTCGGGGCCAGACCATTCCCCTGTGGGGGTCAGATTCCAGAGATGGGTAAAGCGATCGCGTAAAATTTGCGGCGTTTCCTCGATTTGCTCGGCTCCCAGAAAATGGTTAATCTGAGGATTACCGATTGTTAGGGGGCGATCGGTACTAAATACAATAGGGTCGAGTCCCGGTTGGCGCTCCGTTGCCACCTCAATCCCCGCCGGTATCGTATAAGACTCTGGCAAATCCGACACCAAATAAAACGTTACTTCTGTTGTCGCTGGATTCGGCGGTTCTAAGCGAATACCGAGCAATTCTAAGAATAAAATATAATTGCGCCGAGGCAGTTGGTTAAACCGCAGCAGCATTTGATGGGTTAACCAGGCAAACATTTCAATCATGGTAATGCCTGGATCGCTCGGATTATGATTCGTCCATTCTGGACAATAGCGTGGAATTCTCAACAGACATTCTTCGATCAAATCTTGATATTCTCGGTCATCTAAATTCGCCTTCGGTAATTTGGGTAAGAAATCAAAAACCATAATCAATTCCTGTCTGCAAGAATTTAAACAAAAGAAAGAAGCGAAGACCGTTAATGGTGTAAATCTACCGATTGATCGCTTTATTATTAGCGGATTCAAAAGGCAGATCCCAAATTAAGGTAACCCTATGGGAATAGTCATACCCCTCACTTAGTCTACCTCTTAGAACCTCGAAAAGAAAATAGTCCTACTGGAACTCATCAAGCCTTACAACAGAACAAGCTGGGGGGATAGGGAGATCTAAAGATAAACTTGGCTGAGAATATAGCGTAGGCGATCGTAATCATCTTTGAGAAGTAGACTCAAGTTTCGCCCTGCTTGTACTAACCAGGAGTGTTCGGTATGGCGCAGTTGGTAAATCGTTCTCAAGGTAGCTGCAATCAGCGCATCAACTGGTGTTCCAGGAATTTCGAGTAAAATGCGAATAAAATCAAAGTCCTCGCTAAAGCGAATCACTTCATCCGGATGACATTGATAGACCGCTTGGTGAATTTGTGGAGGACGTCGGGGTAAATGCTGATAAACTCTGGAGCGAGAAATTGCTGACTCCAGGGTTTCAAATCCGACGATCGCCGCTCGAAACTCAGTTTTAAGCATGGCAAAAATCTGCGGCTGCTCTGCTCGCAGTTGTTCTAGGGATAAGCCCAAAGCTCTGGCACGATGGATCGAATCAATGGGAGTAGTGGTGGCATGATACACCACTGCATAAACCCAATAGCCTGTATCTGGTTCTGCGGAGCGTTCAGGAGTGACACCGAGCGATCTCACCAAAGAACCAAATGCTGGCATCATGGGAAAATTGAGATCTTCCGGTTCCAGACATTGGGCTAAAAATTCCGAGGTTGCCGTTTCGATCACCTCGGCGATGTGGTTTTCGGGGCGATCGTTGATGGCAGTTTGAGTTAAGGGTAAGCGCATAGAGTGACAACAGAGAGATCGTATTGGTGTTTAAAAATAATTAGGATTACTAAGACAGTGAATCAGGATCGATACTGAGTTGTCGAAGCTTATCCCGTAATTGCTGTAACTCCAATTCGGCTTGGTCTGCGCGTTGTTGTTGGAGATTGCACTCCGACTCAGCTTGCTCGGCCCGTTCGCTCGGTGTCGGTATCCACTCCCCAGTTTGATTGTAGAAGCGCAACCACCGCCCTTCTACTCCCTCGTACACCCCTTGCCATAACGCTAATCCTAGACCTAATGGTTCTAGCCAGACTTTCCCTTGTGATAATTCCAACCTTTCGTATTTTCCACCTTTGAGGACAAATCCCCGAAAGTTGTTTTGGTAGCGATCGTAAGTCACATAATAGGGAACCTGTAAAATTTTCTCGTATACTTCCCATTTGGTTGGTGGCTTTTTCTCTTTACGCTCTGTGCGTCCTAAGTCTTCATCTTCTGTTCCTGGAGACGCTAATTCAACCACCAGAAAGGGACTGATTTGTTCTTGCCAGATCACATAGCTTAGACGTAACTCCTGTTGAGTACGGCTACGCTTGGCTCCCAAAACCACAAACCAATCCGGGCGTTTGTGCCATAGGGTATGTTCGCTGTCATAGTAGAGGTTAAGATCGCTGGCAATAAAATAGTCATCCTCACGGTAGCGGGGAGATTGACAAGTTTGAGTTAATAAATCCGGTTGGTAATCGTGAAACTCATCCGGCAATCCAGGTTCCTCCGGGTCTTCGCTGGGTAAATCATACATCGTTGGCAGAGATTTCTGCTTGGGATTGGGATACAGTTGAACCATGGCTTTACAGAGAACCGCTTATGGAGGTGGAAAACCTAAAAACAGCCAGTAGGGTGGGCAAGGTACCGTAAAAATGGTTTTCCTATTACCCATTACAGCACTTCGCGCGGTAATGCTTGCCCACCCTACAGATGATTGGCAATTATAACTATTTTACTTTTTACTCGTCGGATCGACGATTTCCAACTCTCCTAGTCGGAAGGTGACCAACTTATCCCAGTTTCCCCCTTCAAAGAGTACTGCTGCTTTACCATCGGTTACCCGTTGTACTTGGCCGGTAAAACCATAATAGGTATCTCCCATATTTTTTACCCGTACTGCTACACCTGGTAAGATCATTCTTTTTTACCTCAATCGATAAAATACCCATTAAAACTTTAGCCGATGTCGGTGATTGGCTACTGCTTCCACCAAGCCGATCGCCAAAAAATTCGTCAGTAGAGCCGATCGCCCATAACTCATCCAAGGTAACGGAATTCCGGTAACTGGGGCAAGGCCAATGGTCATGCCAATATTCACCATCACCTGAAACACAATCATCGATAATACCCCGATCGCCAGCAAGGAGCCAAAGTTATCCTTTGCATTTTGGGCAATCATCACTAACCGCAGACAAATTAACCAAAAGACCAATAACAGAATCGTTGCGCCAATAAATCCCAACTCCTCACCCACAGCCGAAAAGATGAAATCCGTGTGTTGTTCGGGAATAAAATGCAGTTGGGTTTGGGTTCCCTGATTTAACCCTGTGCCGTGAAGTTGTCCTGAACCAATAGCAATCCGAGATTGAATGAGATGATACCCTCCGCCTAGGGGGTCTTTTTCTGGGTTGAGAAATAAAATTAAGCGGTCTTTCTGATAATCCTTCAGCAGTCCCCAAAAGACCTCACCCAGGAATCCAAAGGCCGTACTCAGAGCAACTGTAACGCCAGCTCCGATACGCGGCCAAGGTAAACTTGTCCAAGCTAAGAGGGCTAGTAAGCCTATCCAAGCAAACCAGGCTGGAAGATAAAGATTAAATAGGATCGCTGAGATCATTGGAGAGATCAGTAAAATCAGCCAACTGGGATTGGTATTAGCCCAGTACAGCATTCCCAAGGCGATCGCCCCAAACACGAGGGAAGTTCCTAAGTCAGGTTGCAGAAACACCAAACCCCAAGGAACGCCTACAATAGCGAGAGTTTTGAAGAGGCTCGATAGGGTTGAAGCTCCCTTACTGTGGAGCAGAGAAGCTAAGGTAATTATTACCCCCAATTTAGCAAATTCTGAGGGCTGAATATTAAACCCACCAATCGTAATCCATCGTTGCGCCCCTAAAGCCGTTGTCCCAATAAAAATAACCGCTAATAAGGAAACATTAGTAATACCATAGATCACCCATTGCCACTGGATAAGTTGCTGGTAGCGCCAACGGGAAATAAATAGGGCTAGAATACACCCAATCCCCCCAATAATCCAATGTTGCAGCCAATCAGTATATTGAAGATTGAGCTGGGTTGAGCGAATCATGATCCCACCAAACAGGGTTAAGCCAATCACCAGAATCAGCAATAGCCAATCTAAATTTTTCCAACTATTGAGTATAGACAGCCAGCGAATTCTGGAACCTGAATTAGCAGAATAAAATAGAGATCTACGCATAAGGTAAGGGGTAATAGGTAATGGGTAATCGGGAATAGGTCATGGGTAATGGTGACCAGTTAAGACGATTTTCTGATTCCTTATTTCCTATTCCCTATTCCCTTGACAAAAGGATAAGTTATCTGGTGAGGACAGCGACAGAGATTTTAGCCGCGATCGCCTTAGCGACCTTGACTAACGCTTGAGCTGAAGCCGATTCAGGATCGCTGACCACAATGGGTACGCCGCGATCGCCACCTTCCCGTAAACCTATTTCTAGGGGAATACAACCGAGCAGGGAAACACCGAGTTCTTCTGAGGTCTTTGCACCCCCTCCCGAACCAAAAATGTCATATTGGCGATCGGGCAGATCCGGCGGGATAAAATAACTCATATTTTCCACCATTCCCAGCACTGGAACCCCCATCTGTTCAAACATTTTCAGCCCCTTACGCGAATCGAGAAGGGCCACATTTTGGGGTGTGGTTACAATAATGGCCCCTACCATGGGAACCGCTTGAGTCAAGGTTAATTGGGCATCTCCAGTTCCAGGAGGCATATCCACAATCAGATAATCTAACTCACCCCAGTCCACTTGATAGAGGAATTGGCGAATCACCCCATTGAGCATGGGGCCGCGCCAAACCACCGGTTGGTCTTTTTCGATCAAAAAGCCCATGGAAACCAGCTTCACCCCATGATTAAAAGCCGGTTCTAGGACTTCTTTGCCCCCTCTATCTTGTACCATCACCTTCGCCGAGTCTAAACCCAACATGGTTGGGGCATTGGGGCCATAAATATCAGCATCAATTAACCCAACTTTGGCCCCAGTTTGGGCTAAAGCGACGGCCACATTCACTGCCACCGTACTTTTGCCCACTCCCCCTTTACCACTGGAAATGGCAATAATATTTTTCACGCCCTCAATCCCTTGGCGATCGGGTAAGGTATTCTTGAATTGGGGCGTTTCTGCTGTCACCTCAATATTCACCGCTTGAACCCCTGGGAGCTGTTTCACCGCTTTCGTACAGTCTTCGACAATAAATTCCCGCAGTGGACAAGCGGGAGTGGTCAGCACCAAAGTGAAATTCACATTTCCCTGGGCATCAATCTCAATCTGGCGAATCATATTCAATTCCACCAAACTTTTCCGCAGTTCTGGGTCTTCCACAGGTCGCAGGACTTCTAAAACGGATTGGGGATCAAGGGTCAAAGTCATAAGGATTTGCTATTGGCTGTTGATTATTCCGACGTTACTTATCAAATCTTAACGCCCTTGGGCAGTTCTCATCGGTTTTCATACGGGTTGACTTAAAATCCAAAATCTACCGAGTTTCCTGGATGGGTTTTCTTTCCAGGGCCACCTTGAAGAGCCGCCTTCTCTGCTGCTTTGGCTAGAGCTTCGGCGACTTTGGCTGCATAGGGACGAATAAACGACCAAATCAGAGGAGAGAGCCATCCGCGCAGGGTGACTGAATAGGAGATGCGAGTGCCCCAAACCGTTGATTCGACTTGGTAGATCATCCTCTCTTCAATTCCGGGCATCGCCAAAATTCTAATGCTTAAGAGTTCTCCGGGTCTGACTCGTTCGACAAAAATGCGAATTGGAATGGGGCTTAACCTAGTCACGGCCCTAAAAATTAGCCCCGGTTTGGGAACCAAACCCCTAGGGACATTGGTTCGTGCTAAGAGGGGATGCCAAGAGACATCAGCGAAATCAACAACAGTTTGCCATAGATCGTCAACCGAAGCTGAACTAATGACACGATAGGTTTTGGCTAGGGTACAGCGAACTCTACGACTCTTGCGGCCCAATAGCTTAGACAAAAAATCTGGCATTGTCTATTCAATACTCACACTAAAAAATAAAGAAATCATTGATACACTTAGGTTTGAGCAGGATTAGGCGGGTTTTAATGTCAACGGGGAGTGGGTCATTCACGCTAGGGTAACATTGCCAGTGAGATCTGCGGATCGTGGATTAAGAATTATTTCAGTTTACCAGCGCCCAACGGTATATTATGGGTCTAAGGCTTGTTCCAAGTCGATTTGAGATACTACAATCAACCCAGAAGTCCACAATTCCTAATAGAGAAGGTAGACGATCAAAATGGAGCAAAGAACACACGAAACGGAAGATGGAACAACAGTTATTGTTTTAACGCCAACTGGACGTTTAGATATCACTACAGCCTGGCAATTTCGTTTGAAACTACAGGAATGTATTTCTAAGCTCAGTAGGCATGTGGTGGTAAATCTGGGTCAAGTAAACTTTATTGATAGCTCAGGCCTAACGTCTTTGGTCGCTGGGATGCGGGATGCGGAGAAGGTTAAAGGATCTTTTCGCATCTGTAATGTTCATCCGGAAGCTAAGTTGGTGTTTGAAGTGACGATGATGGATTCTGTATTTGAAATTTTTGAAACAGAAAATGATGCACTAGAAGGGGTTCCCAGGGTTGCAGGATAATTGGGGCAAAAGGGTCTGACAAATGTGTTTGAGTCACTAGGAGAGGAGACGGTCAGCTTTCTGGAAGCAATTGTCTTAAACTCCTGGTGACGGGACTTTGATGCTGGTTTTTGGGGAAAACCTTGGCAAAGTGACCTTTAGGCGCGAGAATAGAATCACCCACTCTTGATAATTGTAGCTGTGAATACTGTCCGCACTGTTTCCGATACTAAGCGAGCGTTTTATACTAACCATACCCGGCCCATTAATTCTATCTACCGCCGTGTGGTGGAAGAATTGATGGTAGAGATGCATTTGCTGTCGGTCAATGTGGACTTTGAGTATGACCCCATTTATGCTCTTGGGGTTGTTTCGTCCTTTGACCAATTTATGGAGGGATATTCACCAGAGGGTGAAAAAGCATCTATTTTTGCAGCGTTGTGTCAAGCATTGGAGAGCGATGTCAATGTTTATCGGGCAGAGGCTCAACAGGCTCAGGAACAGATTAAGGATTGGTCTGGAGAGGCTGTGGTTGCTCTGGTTTGCGATCCGCATCAGGGTGATGGTGCGGATGCTCTGCGAGGGCGCTTGAAGGCGATCGCCGATAATCCTAAGTTTAAATATAGTCGTTTGTTTGCGATTGGTTTGTATACGCTCGTCTCTACGGTTGATTCTGAACGACTCCAAACTGAGGAGAGTCGTAACCAAACGTTGGAAAAGATTGCCCAGGGATTGGGACTTTCTTTGGAGAAATTGCAAAAGGATATTGAATTGTATCGGTCGAATTTGGAAAAGGTGAAGCAAGCTCAGGCAGTCATGAAGGATATTTTGGAGGCTGGACGTAAAAAACGCCAAGAGCGAGCTTTGCAAAAAGAGGAAGAAAGGGAATAGGGAATAGAGAATGGGGATGCGTGCTCCCTTCGACTCTACTCAGGGAGCATAAACGCGGAGATTAACCCTTACCCATGACTTATTAACCATGACTTCTCACAATATTCTAGAGGGCAAAGGTTACTGGCTCTCTAATGCCCAAGTTCCTCTGTCTTTGTTTCTGCCCAAACATTGCCCTCCTACGGTTACACCTAATTCAGAAAAATTGGTGCAGGTGGAGATCTGTATTGAAGAGGGCATGATTACTAAAATTTGTGCCAGTGGCGATCGCCCCCCAAGCCATGAAAATGATGTCTATGATATGAAGGGAGGTCAAGTCTGGCCGACTTTTGTTGATATCCATACTCATCTGGATAAGGGCCATATTTGGCATCGTAGCCCTAACCTTGATGGTACATTCGAGGGGGCGATCGCTGCTTCTGGAGAAGATGGAGATCGCTATTGGACGGCCGAAGATCTCTATCGGCGTATGAATTTTGCCCTAAAGTGTAGTTATGCCCACGGAACTCAAGCTATCCGCACCCATCTCGACTTGAGAGGTGAAGAAACTGAAGTAACTTGGGACGTTTTTCAGGCTCTTCGGGAAGAATGGCAAGGGAAACTTGAATTACAAGCAGTGAGCTTAAGCACGTTAGATGAGTTATGTACTCCAGAAGGACAACAGTTAGCGGATCGCTTGGCAGAAATAGGCGGAATTCTAGGGGGAATGCCCCTCATGAATCCTAATCTTGACAGTAAACTTCGCCATGTATTTTCTTTAGCAAAAGAGCGTAATTTAGACCTCGATTTTCATACCGATGAAAATCTACATCCAGAGGCCTGTACCCTTTATCATGTGGCCAATACAGCACAGAAATATGAATTTGAAGGTCACATTACCTGCGGTCATTGTTGCAGTTTAGCCGTACAAACTCCAGAAATTGTCCAAGAAACCCTAAAAGCAGTAAAAGCGGCGAACATTGCCATTGTCAGCTTACCCATGTGTAACCTCTACCTGCAAGATAGGCAACCGGGAAAAACTCCCACTTATCGAGGGGTGACTTTAATTCAAGAGATGCAAAAAATGGGAATTTCCGTAATGTTCGCCTCTGATAATTGTCGCGATCCATTTTTTGCCTTTGGCGATCATGACATGCTAGAAGTCTTTAATCAAAGTGTGCGAATTGCCCATTTAGATATTCCTTATGGCAACTGGCCGCAAGCAGTCACCACAATTCCAGGTAAAATTATGAAGTTACCTAATCCAGTAGCGATCGCTGTCGGTTTACCTGCTAACTTAATTCTCTTCAAAGGACGGCGATTTACTGAACTTTTAGCCCGTTCCCAACATGACCGTATTGTATTGCGTAATGGTAAACCCATTGATACAACTTTACCCGACTATGCCGAATTGGATAAGCTCTGAACACCTGGATCTTAGCTATAGCTTCTTCCGATGAGAGAAAAAAGCGGTACACTATAGCTGTACGCTGGCTAAGTACAGTCAGGCTGGAGATAAGCGATCGCCATGACAAACCAAGACCTAATCATATCTACCCTTGATGGCGGTAACTTTAGCGCCTATGTCTCTGAACCCCCTGAAGGAAACGGCCCAGGATTAATCGTCATCCAAGAAATTTTTGGGGTGAATGCTATCATGCGTCAGATAGCAGATGAGTACGCTAGTTTGGGCTATCTGGCTGTAGTTCCCGATTTGTTTTGGCGACTCGAACCCAACATTGAGCTAGAACCTGACAATCAAGAAGATTTAGCTAAAGCCTTTAGTCTTTACGAGCAGTTTAATGAAGATCAAGGCGTAGACGATCTGATCGCTACCTTAGAAGCAGTCAAAGCCTTACCGAGTTGTAGCGGTAAAGTCGGAACCCTAGGATTTTGTCTGGGGGGAAAACTGGCCTATTTAATGGCCACGCGATCGCTGGCTGATTGTAATATCTCCTATTATGGGGTGGGTATTGATAACAATCTCCATGAACAAGAGCAGATTAAAACCCCCCTGATGCTTCACCTAGCAGAATTGGATGAATATGTCAGTCCCGATGCCCAAACTCAAATGATCTCTAGTCTCCAAGACCATCCTCAAGTTATTCTACATCGCTACTTAGGTGTAAATCATGGCTTTAGTCGGGTGAACTCCACTGCCTATGTTAGCGAAATCGCTCAACAAGCGGGCGATCGCACTCTACAATTCTTGCAGCAACATCTAAAACCGTGATCTCCGAAGGTGAACATGGCATCATTTATTAACATCAATCCCCAACTCCTAGACGATCAAGACCTCCGACTCACAGAAAAACAAAAAGAAGAGATTTGGAGCCGTTTTCCCGAACCTGTTGATGGTCATTACTATGCTGATGCCATCTTTGAAGGGGGAGGAGTACGAGGTATTGCCCTATTAGGAGCCTTACGCTGCTGTGAAGATTTGGGCATTGAGTGGAAAAAGCTGGCTGGAACCTCTGCGGGTTCATTAACCGCAGCTTTTTTAGCCGCTAGTTTTCCGATTAATAAACTCGAAGAGATCTTGAGTAGCATCGACTATAATGGCATCTTCTCTCAAAAAACTAGCCCCTTCATTTTCAATGGCGATCCCAGCGACGACCTCCAAGCGCCTTTATCGATGATCGTCTCTTTATTATTGACCCAACAACTCGGTCAATATTCCTCAGATCCCTTCCGAGACTGGATTGCTAAAACCCTTAAATCCAGGGGAATTGAAACGTTTACTGATGTCAAACGCCTCGATCCCCAACGAGAACTGAAGATTGTCGTCTCCAATATCACCCACTGCGAAATGTGGGTTCTACCAGACGATCTCAATCCCAATTCTGCTCGACTTAACAAAGACCAACACAGCCATCGCCAAGCTATCCTACAACAGCATAATCTCAAGCATTACCAAGACTTTAGTATCGCTGAAGCCGTGCGCTTATCTTCGAGTATTCCTTTATTTTTCAAACCCGAAAAACTCGGTAATGCCTATATTCTCGATGGTGGTTTGCTCAGTAACTTCCCTTTGTGGATTTATGACCGCCCTTCCGGCGATCCCCTGAACCCTCCTAAATGGCCTACGTTTGGCTTTCGCTTAATCGATCAAACCCTGAATCCACCTAAAATTAACAATGCCCTTGATCTATTTACTGCTTCCCTGCGATCGATGGCTAATGCCAGAGACCGATACCATGTACGCCATGGCGATCAAGGTCGGGTGATTAATATCGATGTCACCAAAGCCAAAGTCACGACTACCGAGTTTTCCCTTAGCTCGGAGAAGAAGGTCAAACTCTATCGCTTGGGATACAAACAAACTAAAGACTTTTTCCTCTACCATTGGGACTGGACGCGCCATTTGAAGGAGCGAGGATTTTGCTGAAAGAATTCCCCGCTTCCCTTGCCTTTCTCGGCTCAATTTGTTATCATAGGTAAGGCTTTCCTTGGAGAGGTGGCTGAGTGGTCGAAAGCGGCAGATTGCTAATCTGTTGAAGGTATTAATACCTTCCGAGGGTTCAAATCCCTCTCTCTCCGTCTGAAATAATCCTAGGTAGAGAGCGACTCTCACCCTCGGAAGTTATTAAATACCTTCAACCTTTGCCTAAAATCTGCCTAAAACCACCATAACACCTCCAAAAGTAAGGGGCAAGAAATAGGTCAAATGGGTTAGATAGTAATTAGAGTTTTCTATAGAATCCATAGAGAAATCCAAGGGGTGACGGAAAAGTATATACTATGGATGTCACCCCAAGTTGCAGTGACGACCAAAACATATACTTTTCATCACCCCACGAGCGGACATGAGCCAGAAGAGAATTACACCAATCACTGGACTGAGTGAAGAAGATAGGGAACTTCTCTTAAAAATAGGAGAAGGGAAAATATCCAAAGGAGTGAGGATAGTAGCTGCCATTGCCAGAGAAGCCCTCAATCAAAAACTACTCGCAGGGAAATACGGCAGCAGAAATTGGGGACAAAGCTACGGTTTCTACTGGACGCTTAATGGCACTCCAATCTACGACAAGACTTCCTGGTCTAGAGAGGACAAGAAGCATATACTTCGTGACACTCCACGGGCATCTCACCCTTACTTGGGAAGATACCTAAGCAAGAAGCAACTGAGAGAAACTGGACATTTTACGGAAAAGGTAATCAGAAGTATCTATCCAGGACGATTCGCTCAAGACAGTAAGGGCTATTGGTGGAAAAGAACTGACCCCCAAAGGTGTTTCTATAACAACCGGGGCCAAGTGATGGCGACTTACTGTGGCGTACATGGAGAAGAGGACTTCACCGATTACCTTATGTCAGACGGGTAGTTTTCTCACAAAAAAAAGACCCCACAGGAGGGTCTTTAGCTTAACGGCTCATTCACGACGTAAAGTTACGTCGTAATCCTAGGAGTAGGAGGGTCTCCGAGTCTCCTCCGAATAAGTTTCCAGGTAATCCCATTCTTTTTGATATAGAGCATAGTTCACGCGAATCCCTGCAAAACCACTGTGCAACCGTTATAGAGGAATTGAGGAGGCAGGGATTGAACCATGTCTCCAGCAAGAGCCAGCAGGAGAAAGTATAGATTCGGTCGATGGGAATTCCTACCAACTAGACACAGCAAGGCTTTCAGCCACCAAATACGCAAAAAAAAAAGACCGCCTTTTGGCGATCGGGGAAAGGGGTGATGGGTCATTGGGGCTAGTTAGTTCAAGCTTGGCTCTTGCTCCTGAATTTTCTTTACCTCACGAATTACAAGGTTGGCAATCCATGTGGCACGCTCTGTGTAGGCTTCCTCACGGCAATACTTCATTAGGAAGTCAGCGTGTTCTTTGGGAATACGGATTTTAATATCGTGCTTCTCTATTCCTTTTCTCATGGCTTTAGCTTAAGTTCTGTAATTCCATATTAATAGGTTCTACATGGGGTGTCCATGGGGTTTATATGGAGCTATCTGTATATAGGTTTAAATTATATTTTTTATTAATTCAAGCTATCTAATAGCCCTTTACACGCCCCGTATAGGGTGTTAAGGTGTATCCATAGGGCATAACCCCTACCAGAACCTAGAAAACTAGATATAACTGCCATGAGTACCAGCACGAGAATCTCTACCTCTGCTCAGAGGGCTGTAGATACCGTCCATGACGTAGAGGAAGCATTAACTCAAGCCTACGAATTGCTTGAGTACCTCTATCCTTTAGGGTTAGTTCCTGACTCTTACTTATCCCTCATGACTCACCTGAAAAGCAGAAGAGAACTCAAAGATGAGGTGATTGAGCATGACCACAAAAACCCACTGAAAGGGTTTCGAGCAGAAATTATTAGCGCTCTAAAACAGCCTAATTCTTAGGGAGTAAATATCCTCGCAGGAACCGCTATGAACGGGAGAGAAAAACCCCCTTTTGCTCGCTGTATAGTCGTTGTTAACCCCAGAGAATAGATTATGAAAAGGCATTGGATACCTAACCCTCATGGGATAGGATTGAAGCCTAACTCAAGCGAATGGCTCAATTCCAAGACTAAACCTATTCGGCTACCAGAAATTCTTATCCCTGAGATTCTGGAATATGCTCACCAATTGGACAAAGGAACCATCAGACAAAAACATGAAGGCAATCTTAAGCAAGCTCTCTCCATCCTGGAGGACTGCTTAGACAGCAAAAAATATCCAGCCAATAAAGGAGGTGCAATCCGAGCAGAAATCAAGAAAGCTTTGAGCCTATTGCAATAGGAAAAGTGACATCACTGCATACAGTGTGAGTCACCCCATAAACCCAGCTTTCAACTGTTCCTACTCCACTAAATCTGGAGTATATTAGTAGATAAAAAAAAAGAACGGGCTAGGCTAACAACCTAGTCCGTCACAAAAATCAAATTTCAATAATTAGTATGAATAAAACAACAGTCCAAAGACAACCCCTTGTCAAAGGTTTCAATGATTCAGCCAATCCTGGTGGAAAAACCTTATCCCAGAATGAGAGCCACTCTCCTATTCTATCAGATAAGGATTGGCTTGAGCAACAGTTAAACGACTCTGGTATCAAGAATCCTCTATTGAGAGAGCAATTCAAGTTGCATCCTGAAGGCTTCACCCTTGAGGGCGTAGACATTGAGGGTAAACCCAACCCAGACTCTTGGCAGATTCGGTTACGCCACTACAAGCCTGGAGAGGCAAAATACAAGACTCAGAAGAAAAAGCCAGGAGAAGAATATGGACGCTACGATGC
>NZ_JAQMUE010000113.1 GCF_028330985.1 Roseofilum reptotaenium CS-1145
TCGATCAGCTAGAAGAAGTGTTGTACCAGCGCTGCCAAACCTTATTGAAACAGCCAGAATTAATTGGAGGGTTAACCGATTTTTACGGGTGGAGTGAACTCACTGCTATATCACAACTTATTCAACGGACTTGATATGACATGATACTTTGAGTAGTCCTTTTTCATTTTTCTACCCCATAGTCCTTACCTACAGAGATTTACCCTAAATTTTTAGGGTAAATTCTCATCTCACACACCTATTTAGACCAAGCAGTACGCACAAGACTTGCATCGAGTAATACCCTTTCCCATGAAGCTGCGCTTCATGGGAAAGGGTATTACAATAAAAAGTGATGGCTCCATGATTGACGTCTATTCCTATAGATAAAATCCCCTCTTTTTGAAAAAACGTGGGCTTTTTTTATCTCATTAATTGCTCGAAAGAGCAATTAATAGAGGTGTCCTTAATTATTATTCATTGTTACTTGCTGAAGATACTAGTGATCGCTTTCCTCTCCCTCTTAAAGCTGTTGGAGCTTGGTTTCGAGGTCTTGTTTTTCCTCTTGAAGCTGCTTAAGCTGGGTTTCTAGATATTGCTTTTCCTCTTCTAAGTAATTTTTTTCCTTATTCAGTTTTTCCTCAACAATTTGTAATTGGGCATGTCGTGCTTCGACTTCGAGTTTTCCACGGGCGACTTCCTGACTTTGCAGGGTCAGATCTTGCCGCCATTGTTCAGCCCTCTCCATTTCCCCTTGCAAAAACTCTGGCGTAATTCCTGCACTCAAATACTGTTCAACCAACTTGAGGACCCAATCCTTCGCCTCAGCAATACTAAGAATTTCGCGGTTTTCGGTCACCTCAAGTAACACAAGCTGGTTCTGAGTCCAATTATCGCTCTCGCTATAAGGAATCAGGTCTTCCTCAGCGGCCAGTTTCCAGGTGGTTTCGGACTCCTGAGCTGCTAAAACCTGTAAACCGACTTTGCCTAACAATTGCTCTTTTTGTACCTGGGCTAGATATAACATGGCCGTTGATTGTTCAGTGTAAGTCATGGACGCGATCGCCCTTAATCTGAGAGAGACTTGAGACGATCGCGCAGGATTTGAGCCTGGATCTGCAATTGCTCTAACGTATCTCTAGCCCCTTGAACGACATCTTGAGGCGCTTTGTTGACAAATCCAGGATTCCCCAAACGCTTTTGGAGAACTTGGCTTTCTTTTTCAATCTTACCCAAATCTTTCTCAACTTTAGCGCGTAGCGCTCCAATATCGACAACTCCAGCGAGGGGAATTAAGACTTGTACGGTTCCGGTTACTCCCACAATGGTTTGCTTCATTGGCTCGTCTAAGGTAGCGCACACTTTTGGGGCTTCGGTTTTGGCGATCATCTGGATCAGGGATGAGCCTTGGGTTAAGATCTCTTGCTCGGTTGAGTTTTCCGTTTGCAGGATGACTCGAATTTGGACACCCGGCTTAATTTCGGCGATCGCCCGTAGGTTCCGAATGGTGCGAATGGTGTCAATCAGTTGGGCAAATTGGGCTTCTAAATCAGCGTCGATCAGCGCTTCATCCGCTTCTGGATACTTTTGTCGGGCTAAGGATGTGCCCTCACTTTGGGTTAGGGTTTGCCAAATTTCTTCGGTGATGTGGGGCATAAAGGGATGCAGAAGCTTTAAGATCCCATCTAGGACTAGGGCTAAGACTTGTTGCGCGACTAACCGGGATGCGTTCACTGAGCGAAGTCGAAGTGCAGACACATCTCCCTCCTTGTCCTTTTGCCATAATCGAGTTTTGACCAGTTCGATATACCAGTCGCAGAAGTCGTTCCAAATCAGTTCATAGATGCCTTTGGCCGCTTCTCCTAAGCCATACTGGTTGAGATCATTGCGAGTTTGGGCAGCGACTTGATAGTAGCGCGATAGTATCCAGCGATCGCTCTCTTCTAAATCCTCAACGGCTACCACTCCCAAATCCGCAGGAGTTTTGCCCTCCAAATTCATCATCACAAACCGGGCGGCATTCCACAGCTTATTGGCAAAGTTGCGAGACGCTTGCACGGATGCTGACTCATCAGTTTTGCGATCGTATTCTAAGCGAATATCTTGCCCTGCACCCGCCACTTCCCGAATCAAGGTATAGCGCAGGGCATCTGTTCCATATTTTTCGATGAGCACTAAGGGATCGATACCATTTCCGGCTGTTTTTGACATTTTCTTGCCATTTTCGTCCAGGACCAAACCATGGATATAAACGGTTTGGAAGGGCATTTTTCCGGTGAAATGACCTGCCATCATCGTCATCCGCGCCACCCAGAAGAAAATAATGTCAAAGCCGGTTACTAAAGTCGTAGTGGGATAATAGCGCTTGAAATCGGCAGTTTCCTCCGGCCATCCCATGGTAGAAAAGGGCCAGAGTCCAGAGGAAAACCAGGTATCGAGAACATCGGGATCTTGAACCAGTTGCACGCTTTCCCCATATTCGGTTTTGGCTTGAGCTAAGGCTTCCGCTTCATTCGCCGCTACGATAAAGGGAGTTGCATCGGTAATTTCTCCCTCGGTTTCGCTCACCACATACCAAGCGGGAATTTGATGACCCCACCACAATTGTCGAGAAATACACCAATCTTTCAGTTTCACTAACCAATCCCGATAGACTTTTTCCCAACGCTGGGGGACAAACACCGGCTGATTCTGGTTATCGAGGAACTCTAGCGCTCTATCGGCTAAGGGACGAATATTAACAAACCATTGAGTAGAAATAAGGGGTTCAACAGGGACTTTACCGCGATCGCTATAAGGAACCGTCGTTTTATAATTCTCCACCTTCACCAAACAGCCCTCTGCTTCCAGGCGCTTCACCACCGCCTTCCGCGCTTCAAATCGGTCTAGTCCCTCAAACTCTCCAGCATTCTCATTCAAACTACCATTCTTGTGCATGATATTAATCAGGGGCAGATGATGACGTTTGCCCATTTCAAAATCATTGGGGTCATGAGCTGGCGTTATTTTTACACAACCCGTCCCAAATTCAGCATCCACATATTCATCACCAATCACAGGAATCTCTCGCCCCACCAAAGGCAACCGGAGCGTCTTGCCAATTAAATCTTTATACCGTTCATCCTGGGGATTTACTGCTACTGCCGTATCCCCCAACATCGTTTCCGGACGAGTCGTTGCCACTTCCACAAATCCCTCACCGTCTGTTAGTGGATACCGGAAATACCATAAGTGAGCATCAACTTCTTTTTTCTCCACCTCTACATCAGACACCGCAGACTCGGAAGCGGGACACCAATTTACCATATAGTTGCCCCGATAAATCAAACCTTCCTCATAAAGCTGCTTAAAAGCTGCAATCACCGCCTTCGATAACCCTTCATCCATCGTAAACCGCTCCCGCGACCAATCCACGGAAACCCCCAAGCGGCGCAGTTGATTAACAATCGCGCCTCCGGACTCCTCTTTCCACTGCCATGCCTTTTCTAGAAACGCTTCCCGACCAACATCGTAGCGATTTCTACCTTCACTGGCGAGTTGTTTTTCTAAAATTGTCTGTACGGCAATACTGGCATGATCGGTTCCTGGCAACCATAACGCATTCTCTCCCAGCATCCGATGGTAGCGAACCAATGTATCAATCAAGGCACTTTCAAAGGCATGACCCATATGCAGGCTACCCGTTACATTCGGCGGTGGAATCACTACACAAAACGGATCTCCACCCTCATTCGGATCGGCCTTAAATGTTTCGTTCTCTTCCCAATACTGTTGCCATTTGGCTTCAGCACTCAAGGGATCGTATTGAGTCGGGTTACTAGAAGAAGGTGCGCTCATGAGTTGCAGAATCGATTGAAAATTAGGGAACGGTAAAACAATCCACCGTTTTTGAATTGGAATTGCGAGAGCCAGACCAAAAGACTCTCGCAGCTCCTTTCTGGCTCTAGTTTACAGGAGAACCAACCCTCAAGGTGTTGTCCACAGGTGGTGACATTGCTGCCTAAACACTTGCTGGGACTTTGACTGGTGTTTGGGTTAACTGCTCGTAAATGGCTCGCATTTTCAATCCAGTTAGCACTTGGAACAGTCCTGTACCATTGGTTGAACCTGGATAATCAGGATGTTGCCGTAACAAATGAGTTAATTCCCCATATTCTTGTGTTGAAGTGTTGCTCAAATGACCTTCGATATAGATGAGTTCCTCTAAATTATCAAACTGGCCATCGACTTCCAGGATAGAAACTTCATGGCCATAGTAAGCATCTGGCCCATAATGCATTTTAATGCCGGGATAGGAGCAGGTTAACTTGCGTCCACAGGGAATCCAATCAATGGTTGAGCCTTCGTCAAACAGGTAGACGGGGTCACGACCGGCAACTCCATAGCGTTGAATCATCCGTACCCGTAAAATCTTACGGTCTTTGTCGTCTTGAATCAGTTGGGTTGGCAATACCTGAATCACCACATCTGCATGAGCTTTTTGGGGATCGATATAAGCCATGAAGTCTGGCCGACGAGCATTAATAGCAAAGAGTACATCTTCATAGCGATGGCCTCTCTCTGCCATATCCCGCTGGATTTTCCAGGCAATTTTGACTTCATCACTGATGTCAAGATAAACACTAAAATCCAGGAGTTCCCTTACCCGTTCGTCATACATTGGATGCAGTCCTTCTAGGACGACAATGGATTTGGGATGGATGGTTTCAGGGGGATCGATTTCCCCAGTAGTATGGTTGTAAATGGGTTTTTCTATGGATTCACCGTTTTTAAGCGCTTTGGCTTGCTCATACATTAAGTCAAAGTTGTTAGCTTTGGGGTTGAGCGCGGTAATCCCAGTTTCTTTACGTTGTTTACGGTCTAAAGAATGGTAGTCATCCAGACAAATTACGGTTATGAGATCTTCTCCAAATAAGTCAGTTAAGCGACGTAAGAAGGTTGATTTCCCACAACCGGAGTCTCCGGCTACACCAACTAAAACCACGCGATCCGGTTTACTCGTCATAGATTTCCTCTGTCAATCAATGGGTTCACTAAAGTTAGTTTTGGTTTATCACGAATGGAGTTAAACTAGCGTTGAGGGCAACCCATTAAAACCGCCCTTCATTTAAACCCTGGAGGGCGCTTGCTCCCTAAATAGCAGCCTCACTCTCTCTGGTTGGGAACAACTCAAGCTAGAGTTCAGCTCAGGTTTCCATTTTCAATATTCTGGAGGGAATTCTACCAGAATGGGATCATCCCCACAAGGCAAGTTTAGAGATTTGAGGGTTGTCCTCAATACCTATGCTACGGTGAATGGGGTCTTTAAGAAAACCTAATCCCAATTATTCCCTCTGAAAAGGGGCGCTTTTCGATAAAATAGTGGAATTGTCCCTCGCTTGCCTTGTGTGAGAGAGTGGAGGTGAGACTCCTGATAAAGGGTTTTAGAGTATATAGGGCGATCGCCTCATTGAGTCTGGATTAGATCTTACTCTTCAACTGTTGCTTGCAGAGTAGGATTGACCAGTGAGAATGGCTCGCTTACCGTACGTCTAGTCGCTTTGTCATCACTCTCGCCCACAGGACTTGGTAATGTTTCGGCAATTGGCCGATGTAAATGGGGAAAGGAGAAAATCAAGGAATGTATAAATCGAGTTTAACGGGTACAACCAATAGCAACCGTCTGTTTCGGTTTGAAGTGGTTGGTCTTAACCCAGGTAGTACTGGAAATATGAACGGTTCAGTTCGTTACAGTGGTAGCATCTTCATTACTGTGCCTTACAGCCGTATGAATCAGGAAATGAAGCGTATTTCTCGTCTAGGGGGCAAAATTGTCAAGATTGAGCCGCTTAATGGTGAGAATGCCCCATCGAGTACACCTTCAGGATCGAGTTCAGCTCCCCAAGGTAAGGTTCACAAGAAATCTGAAGATCAAAAGATTCCGATCAATATTTACCGCCCTAAAACTCCTTACGTTGGGAAATGTCTCAGTAATGAAAAATTGGTGGCTGAAGGCGGATTAGGGATGGTCCAACATTTGACGTTCGATCTGTCCCAAGGAGACCTGAAATATGTGGAAGGCCAAAGTATTGGTATTATTCCTCCCGGAGATGATGCCAATGGTAAGCCTCATAAATTACGGTTGTATTCGATCGCCTCTACTCGTCATGGAGATGATGAAGAGGATAAGACAGTTTCTCTGTGTGTTAGACAGCTTGAATATAAACAGCCAGAAACGGGAGAAACGGTTTATGGCGTTTGCTCGACTTACCTATGCAATCTTGAAGCCGGTGCAGATGTGGCTATCACTGGACCGGTGGGTAAGGAAATGCTCTTACCGGATGATGAGGAATCCACGGTTATTATGATGGGAACCGGAACTGGAATTGCTCCTTTCCGTGCTTATCTGTGGCGCATGTTTAAGGAACAGCATGAAGATTATAAGTTCCGGGGATTCGCTTGGTTGTTCTTTGGTATTCCTTATAGTCAAAATATTCTCTATCGGGAAGAGTTGGAGAAAATGCAGCAGGAATTTCCTGATAATTTCCGCCTAACTTATGCTATTAGCCGGGAACAGAAAAATCCCGAAGGTGGTAAAATGTATATTCAAGACCGGATTAAGGAAAATGCAGATGAGCTGTGGGAATTAGTTCAAAAACCGAATACCCATATCTATATGTGCGGTCTCAAAGGTATGGAACCGGGTATTGATGAAGGGATGTCTGTAGCTGCCGGAAAGTTTGGTGTTAACTGGGATGAGTACCGGAAACAACTGAAAAAAGAACATCGTTGGCATGTGGAAACTTACTAAAACTGACTAAGTTCTGCGATCTCTAGAAAGTAGGGGAGTCCTCTAGGGGGTTCCCCTATTTCTATAAGGACTGAGTACGGAATAGCGAGATATGGAGATCTGGAGACACGCGGAAAATTCCCTATTCCCTATTCCCTATTCCCTGTCTGATCGTCGATGGGTTTGGAGGTAAGAATTAAGCGGAGTTTGGCATGGATAAGGTTAAGTTGTGCGAGACCAAGATCCACATCACCTTGAACGACAATGCCGGTATGCAGGAGCCGGTCTAAGAGTTCTAGAATGGAGGTGCGATCGCTATTTTCACCTGGATAATATCCTTGTTTGGGCAATAGGGAGCCAATTTCCCCTAAATCAATGTTTAAGTCAGCCGGATCGATGTCAAAGATTTCGCATAAGTTGATAATCTGTTCTTCTAGACGCTGTAAACTTTCAGCCGCTCGATCTAATTCCTCTTCGCTTAGGCTACCCGAATCCATGCGCCGAATGACTTGAGCTTCCATCAGTTGGCGAATGAGTTCAACAACAGTGAGCAGTAAAGGTGCAAGTCCTGCGTCAGGGGAATGATCGGAAGAGGGAACCAGGGAAGAAGTCATGGAGGATTGAGTCGTACTGAAACCTTAGTTTACCTTACGACCTTTGACCTGTTGATTCCAATACTGCTTCTGGTAGTGTAAATATTGATTATGCCACTCCTGGAAGCGGCGATCGCCATCCCGAACCAACATTTTGCGATAGTCTTCTGAAGAAATATACTTGCTAGTCATAATAGTGAGTTCAGTAACTGACTACTGTTGTAACACTTTTAAGAGTCAAGTTACACTCTTGTCACGGTTCTATCGTACTGTTTACAGGACTTCTTACTTCTTTCTCCGTTCCCTTTCTCTGGCACTTTAAAGTATTTCTCTCCCAAAATACCCCATCTGTATATCCTTGAATCGATGCATCCTGCTCTGCTAATTGAAGTCGCTTTAATGCCCAACAACAATAGTCTTGATTTAATTCAATCCCCGCAAAGTTACGTTTGAGCTTTTTGGCCACCACGGCTGAAGTCCCACTCCCGAGAAATGGATCGAGTACCATATCATTGGGATTTGAACTTGCTAGAATCAGTTTAGCCATCAATTTTTCCGGTTTCTGTGTGGGATGATCGGTGTTTTCAGGCATTGACCAAAAGGGAATGCTAATATCTGTCCAAAGATTGGAAGGATGCGTTAATCTGAAGTGGCCATCTTCTTCTTCACTCCAGTCTTTGGGCTGACCATTTTTATGCCGATAGGGCGCAATCACTTTTCGTTTTTGCTTGACTAAATCTAGGTTAAATGTATACCGATCGGAAACGGTACAAAACCAAATATCTTCGGTGTTATTCTTCCAATTGGTTTTTGCCCCTCGTCCTTTTTCTCTCTCCCAGGTAATGCGATTGCGAAGATAAAATTCTTGCTCTAGGATAGGGGCAATTAATATCGAGGTTTTCCAGTCAGAGCAGACATAAAGAGTTGCTGTCGGCTTGAGGATGGGCTTGAGGATCTTGAGGACAGAACTGAACCAATCTTGATAGTCTCCTTGTTTTTTCTCGTTAAATGAATAGCCATGATAGTTTTTGGAAAGATTATAAGGGGGGTCTAGAACTAAAAGATCGACAAAGTTTTTGGGTAGATATTCACCAGCGATAAATAGATCTTGATGAATAACTTTGTCTTTTATCCGATCAATTGCTATCTGATGATCGAGAGAGAGCAAAGACTGACTGAATAGGGATAGCTCTTGCTCCGAGCATGTAAGTGTTCGATTGCGAGGGGCACGATTTTTCACGATCAAAATCTCAAAAAGACGAAGTACATGCAAGTATCTATTATAGGGTAGTGGATGTATGACACTTCTCTGTTCTCTAGAGTATAGCTTGAAGCCTTAGACCCTAAGCAATAGAGGCTATTCCTTATTCCCTATTCCCTCGCGCCAAGCGCTATATGGCAGTGGACAGAAAGGAATGGGTAAACTAGAGAGTAGGTCCGATCAGTCGCTAAAAATTTATGAACAAACATCTATGGAGTAAGAGTTTGGGTATGACGGTTGCCCTGGGGATAGGTTTCATAGTCGGTGGAGCAGAAAGCGCGATCGCCCAAGAAGTGCAAGGATGTTTTATGGTAACCTCTTCTGGACAATCGATTCCCTTAAGTGGCGTGTGTGAGGGGACTTCTGCTCCCCGTTCTCGTCCTGCGACTCCAGGAGTATTTCAAGCCCAAATTAAGCGCCGTTTGGGGGGAATTCCGGTGATTGAGGTGACCTTTAATGATCGCCACTCCTTTGAGATGATTGTGGATACGGGAGCCAGTGGTACTCTAATTACTCAGGAGATGGCGCAGAAACTGCAAATCGAGCCGGTTGATTCTGTCACCAGTACGATCGCAGACGGTTCTAGGGTGACCTTTCCCTTGGGTTATGTGAAGTCAATGGCTGTCCATGGAGCTGTTGTCAGGGATATTCCGGTGGCGATCGCCCCTCGGATGGCGATCGGTTTACTCGGCCATGATTTCTTTGGCAACTACGACGTACAAATTAAGCAAAATGTGGTTGAATTTCGACCTCGTTCTTAATGGGATGAGGGGATAGGGATCGGGAGACACACAGACGTGGCGACACAGAGATTCCCTATTCCCACTTCCCTAATCCCTATTCATGTTCCATCCAACGCAAATCAAGATCGTCCTCGTGCAGATGTTGCATGGGGAACCAAGGGGTATCGATTTGTTCTAACAGCCAACCTTCCCAGTCAGAAAGGCGATATTTAAGAACCGTGGGATCGGGACGGACTTCAAGCTTCTGTTTCCATCCTTCATGAATTTCCGTATGCCAATCCACTGTTAACAGTCGGATTTTAAGCTGTTTAATCGTAGTCATGATTTCCGAAAATCCATAGGTTTCGGCGGTATTTTCTACGCCGTCTCCCTGTCCACTGGCAGTTCCCCATTCGTTGATCAAGGCAACCAGTTGTCCGATAGAGCCAGGTTCCCGGAAAACGGCAATAAAGGTATAACGAGTGATGGAGTGGTCTTGTTTCTTAATTCTAAAGAGTTTGATTAAATGGGGGCGGTAGTCAAACAAGAGCCGGATAATAACATTAACCCCCATGGTTGAACCGGCTGCACTCGCTGGAATCACTCTAATTGCGGTCACGTTTCCCTCCTAAGATTTAGTTTAATAAGTGAGTTGTTTAAGTTGACTTAGCTATCGATTGGTCTAAAGATGAGGTTTGGGGAACCTCTATATCCGTCTGGATCCGGTTTGTACACAAGGGTCTCTAGAGGAGCTAATCCCACCAGAGCTGAATGCAAACACGATTCTAACTTTAGCTGCACCAACTTGCAATCAATCGTTGTTGGCTCTAGAAGGCGATAAATATACCGCATACGGACATGAACAGTCATCATCGCTAGCGCGATAGTGCTACAGATCGCTGGTGCGATCGCCACTGAATTATCTTGCCTTAATTGTAAATTTTTGTAAAGTTTGCATAAAATTATGCCTTCAAATCTGAGAACCCTATAGAGGGGATCTGTGTATGCCCCTTTAATTTCCTGTAATTTAGGACAAGGAAAGGTGAGATCAGACAGTCCGGAGGTAACAGACGTGGCGAAACTGGTGGTTTTAGAACTTGAAGGCAGTTTGAGTGAGGACGGCTTTCGAGTGCGGCTACAAATGGGGGAAGAAGGAAAACGCCCCGATCTAGACATATCAGGATACTTACCGTCTGAACCCGATCTAGCGCAGTTGGTACAAAGCCATTGGATAGACAAGTATCGCCCTTTAGGACTCCTCAATACAAGGGGGTTAAAGCCAAAAGCCATCAAATACGATGGAGTGATCAGTCCGCTGAAAGCCTGTGAAGAATCAGGTACTCAAGTGTGCGATCGCCTGAATCAATGGCTCTGCTCCCCTGATTTCCGGGACATCGACCTTCAGATCCGAGAGGAACTCAACTATAGCGATCCCATTCGCTTTATTCTGCGCACCACATGCAATGATTTGCAAAAGCTGCCTTGGCACAGTTGGAATCTCTTCTCCAGATACAAGAGTGCAGAAATCTCTTTCAGCGATCCTGAGTTTAGACGATCCGATCCCCTGAACTCCACTCCACCGGGAAAAGTCAGAATTTTAGCTATTTTAGGACATAGAGAAGGCATTGACACCGAAAAAGACTGCCAAATCCTCAACTCACTTCCCCACGCAAATGTCACCTTTCTTATCGAACCGAAACGATCCGAAATCAACGACCAATTATGGGAACAACCCTGGGATATCCTCTTCTTTGCTGGACACAGTGAAACCGATGGCGAAACGGGCAAAATTTATATTAACCCCAACCAATATTTAACCGTCGATCAAATCTGGTTTGGTCTACGAAAATCCGTCGCACAAGGCTTAAAACTTGCCATTTTCAACTCCTGTGATGGCTTAGGGTTAGCCCGCAGATTGGATGATGTACAGATTCCCCAAATGATTGTCATGCGCGACTATGTTCCCGATCAAGTCGCCCAGAAATTCCTCAAGTCATTTTTGCTTAATTTTTCCCAAGGATACTCGTTTGAAGTTGCAGTCCGACAAGCCAGAGAAAAGCTACAAGGACTAGAAGATCAAATTCCTTGCGCAACTTGGTTACCCGTCATTTGGCAGCATCCTGACTACATCTCCCCCACCTGGGATGATTTAGTCGGACAAGCACTTCCCTCTTCTTTGTCTTGGCAAAAAGCCTTAAAAATCACCCTATGCCTCTCCATAGCAGTAACTACCCTGGTGATGGGGGTACGGTCTTCGGGCTTCTTGGAACCGATGGAACTGAGAGCATTCGATCAATTAATGCGATCGCGCCCTGTAGAACAACCCGATCCTCGTCTTCTCATCGTGGGAGTTACTGAAGAGGATATAGAATTATACGATCATCCTTTACCCGATCGCACGTTAGCAGAGATTATAGATAAGCTAGACGCTCATCAACCGGCAGCGATCGGCTTAAATATTTATCGAGATAAACCTGTTCCAGTAAACTCTGCCGATCAAACCATGAATCAGCATTTTCGACAGAATAAAAAATTAGTGAGTATATGCAAATTTGAGTACAATAACGATCCGAATACCAGTATTGAACCACCCGATCATAGTCCACAAAAGCAAGTAGGATTTGTTAATTTATGGACCGATCAACACAATCCATATACTTCAGGGATGATCCGCCGATATACGTTGTCTCAAACGGATCATATGATCCCTCCTTTTTATCACTGTAAAACTCCTTATTCCTTAGCTTTTCAATTGGCTTGGAAATATCTGAGTTCTAATGGAGTAGTTGTTCAAGCTAATTCACAAGAAGATTGGCAATTCGGTCAAAAAGTTTTTACGAGTCTAAAGCGGGGTCGTCCCGGATATTACCAATCCGATTTACCGAGTGAACAAATCCTAATTAATTATCGCTCAACACCCACTCGTGAAATTGCTCAACGAATTAGTGCGGACGATGTTCTAAACAACAATTTTGAACCCAGTTGGATTAAAGATAAAATTATTTTAATTGGTATGACGGCTGAAAGTGTTCGCGATCCTCAACATACACCACTAGGCATTATGCGAGGATTAGACATTCATGCTCATGTAACAAGCCAAATTATTAGTTCTGTTCTGGATGATCGACCTTTATTTTGGTCACTGACCTGGTGGCAAGATGCTTTTTTTGTTTGGATTTGGTCAATGGTAGGAGCGATAACGACATTAGACATCTCCTAAAACCATTAAAACCTTTGAGCATAAGGTTTTTATCCCATCATCAACTCGGAAGCTCCCAATGCAACTTTAACGAATTTATAGGACTTTAAGCTATTTCACAATAGCCACTTTCAAAAAACATAGGATAATTTTTTCGACATTGCAGCCGTTCACTTGTTTTTTTATATATCTAGAATTAATGCTCCTATTCTGCCTCTTACTAATCCACACACGACTCTGATTATTTTTTCGTAACTTTGCCGCCAGAGTCGAAATCTTTCTCCTACTATCCTAAACTTTTTTAGCTGTCTAATCAGATGTTCTACAAAAATTCTCTCTCTGGCTTTTCGGCGGTTTTCTTCTTTTTCCTCTTCCTTTAGGACTTTCCCCTTTGGCTTTTTGTGGGGGATTTCGATTCTCTCTTCTCCTTGGTACGCTTTATCTCCTCTATATCTCTGGTTCTTACCCAATCTGATTTCTTGTTCTCTCCATAAATTTAAGTCACTTCTTACCTTCTCTAAACTCACTTTTATATCAATAATTTCTGTCCCTTTAGCTGTACTAATTATCGAAGTTTTTACGGTATGAGCTTTTTTCTTACCCGAATACAACTTTTTTTGTTCGCCTGGGTCTGATGGACGCTCAATCAATTGTTCCGTTGTATCTACCAATAGTTCCATCTCCTCTAATATTTCTTTAACCCACTCTTTTTCTCCTTTTTTTTTTAATTGTTCCATCAGGGAAGGCGGTAGAAGTTCTTCTAATATTTCTATCCATTCATGAAAGATTTTATGGGCGGTAGATTCACTCACTCCAAATTGAATTCCTAAAATTTGAAAGGTTGGGAAATTATGCAGATAGAAAAGAGTTAAAATAATCTGCTCTTCTAACCTAAGTTTAGCTTCCCTACCTCCTCCCGCTTTTATGAGTCTAGGTTTTTCTTTTTTCTTTTCCTGATATTTCTGTTTTCCTATCTGAGTTAAACTCTCCAGTTGCTCGGCATTAATCCCTAA